>NZ_JBSGXP010000110.1:0-28774 GCF_053610105.1 Kitasatospora sp. NPDC054939
GGGGCCCTGACGGTGCTGGTCACGGCCCCGCCGGCGCGGACGTCAGGAAGCGGCGTTCTTGCGGCGCAGGCCCAGGAAGCCCAGCGCGGTGCCGATCACGCCGACCACGATGCCGACCACGCCGAGGGTGCGGGCGGTGGAGTCGCTCGCCTTGGCGTCGGCGGCGTCGGCCTTGGCCGCGGAGCCGTCGTGGCTGTTGTGGCCGTCGGCCGCGGGGGAGGCGGTGGCGGTGGCCCCGGCGGCGGGGGCGCCGTGGGCGTCACCGGTGGCCTTGGTGAGCTTGAGGACGGGCGCCGGCTTGGCGGGCTCCGGCTGGCCGTCCTTGGCCTCGTCGATCCAGCGGACGACGTCGCCGTTGTCGTAGCTCTGCAGCGCCTTGAAGGTGAGCTTCTCGGTGTCGGTCGGCAGCGGGCCGAGCGAGACGCGGAACTCCTGGAACTGGCCGGGGGCGATCTTCACCCCGGCGTCGGCGGTCCAGGTGATCTTGGAGACGGCCTCGTTGACGTCGTTGCCGTGCACCTTGATCGGCTTGTCGATCTTGGCCTTCTCGACCGTCGCCGTCCAGCCCGGCATCGGCAGGGTCCGCACCGAGGCCAGCGGGTGGTCCAGCGGCAGGTTGATCTCCAGCTTCACGGTGGAGGCGGTGTCGCTCTCGTTCGGCACCCGGAAGTCGACCGCGGTGTAGCCGCCCTGCTGGGCGTTGCCCGGCTGGACGGTCACATGCGCGAGGGCCGGGCCGGCCAGCACCACGACGGAGGCGGCGGCGGCGAGGGCGGCGGCGGTGACACGGCGGGTGGAAAGGGAACGCATGATGGCGTGGTCTCCGTTCGGAGGCTCGGCGGGCGGCACCGGCCAGGCGCCGGCGGCCCGCTCCGGGCACGGTTGCTCCGTGCCGCGGCGGTGGGGGACGAAGGGGGCCGCACCCCGCACACGGGCGGGCACGGCACGTCGACCGCGCACCCCCGGCCCCGGTCGCGCCGGTCGGCGGGTCAGTGCGCGAAGGCCCCGAACGGCGGCCCGCGCCGCACCACGCTGTGCCGCAGCGCCCCGCCGGACGGCAGCGGGACGTTCCCGGCGGGCCCCCCGGAGCGGCGGGCCGGGCCTGCGGGCAGGCCGAGCAGCCCGCGCAGCAGCGCGGCGGCCAGCGCGAGGGCGGTCCGCAGCGGCGCCGCGTGCTCGCGGGCGGCGGCGGCCGTCAGCCGGACCAGCCGCCAGAGCGCCGCCTCGCCGCGCCGCAGCCACCAGCCGGCCACCAGGGCGGCGGCCAGGTGGCCCGCGGCCATCGAGGCCGTCATCCCGAGCACGCCGCCCTGCCACCAGGGCGCGACGGCGAACGCCGCCGGGTCCAGTCCGGCACTGGCGACCAGCTGCTCGGGGGTGGGGCTGCCGGGCAGCGCGGCGCCGGTCTCGTTGCAGACCAGCCGGCCCGCCACCTGCGGCAGGGTCAGCGGCCCGGAGCCGCCGTGGCCCGCCCCGGTGGCGGCGTGGCCGCCGGTGCCGTGGAAGAGGAGGTGCAGGCCGAACTGGCCCAGCCCCAGCGCCCCCGCGATCGCGGGCAGCGAGCGCTCCCGGCCGCCGAGGGCGGTGGCGAGCAGCAGGACCGCCGCGAACCCGGTCGCCAGGGCGGTCGGGGCGACCTCGCCGCCCCCGCTCAGCGCGTGCCCGGCCGCCGCGACGAGCGTGCAGACCAGGGCGAACGGAACGGCCCGCGCAAGCCGCAGGTCCCAGGCGGCGGCCCCCACCGGCACGTCCGGTGCGGGGGCGCCCGGGTACGGGGCGGCGGGCAGGGCAGTCATGGCCGGGCCATCATCTCATCGCCCCCCGCACAACCGCGGGCAGGGTGGGAAATCCCTACGAATGCCCCGTTCGGCCCCGGCGCACGCGCCGTCCAATGCGCCGCTCGGCACAATGCGGGGCCCCAGTCCATCCGCCGAACGGGCGGTAGCGGCCCCCTGGCACGGTTCACCGCCGGAATGCCAGGAGATAGCTAGTTGTATGTGGAGCCGCTGGGGCTGACAGGCCCGAGGGCAGGAGGGACCTCCCGTGGACATCTGGTGGACTCTGCACCTCGACCGCGATCCGGCCAGCGTGCCGCTGGCCCGACGGATACTGCTCGGTGCGATGGCGACCGCGGGCGTCGACCCGCAGATCGCCCACGACCTCGGCGTCGCCCTCAGCGAGGCCTGCGCCAACGCCGTCGAGCACGGCGCCGGCGACCACTACCAGGTCACCGCCGCCATCAACGGCGACCTGCTGCGGATCGAGGTCACCGACCGCGGCCCCGGCCTGCCCGCCGCCGGAGCGGCCCCGGCCCCCGCCGCGCTGCGCCGCCCCACCGCACCGCCCGCGCGCCCCGCCGCCCGCAGCCGCACCCGCCGCGGCCGGGCCACCGTGCCCGCCCGGGTCCTCACCCCGCACCCGCCCGGCCGGCGCGACCGCCCGTACGACACCCACGTGCTGCCGCCCGGCATCGCCGGGACCGCGCCGAGCCTGCGCCCGCTGGACCTCGACACGCTGCCCGACCTGACCGCGGAGAGCGGCCGCGGGCTCTTCCTCATCCACGCCCTCACCGACTGCGTCCGGCTGCGCAACCACCCGCTGCGCGGGGCGGTCGTCAGCTTCGACAAGATCCTCAAGTGGCAGGACGACGCCCTGCTGCGCGCCGCGTCCTGAACCGCAGGCCGCCCCCGCGGCCCGCCGCCGCGGCGGCCCTACCCTGGCGCGATGGGTGAGTGGGATCTGCGCAGGCTCCGGGTGCTGCGGGCGCTGGACGAGTGCGGGACGGTGACCGCGGCGGCCGAGCGGCTCTGCATGTCGCCGTCGGCGGTGTCGCAGCAGCTGTCGGCGCTGGCCCGGCAGGTCGGCGCGCCGGTGCTGGAGCCGTACGGGCGGCGGGTGCGGCTGACCGGGGCCGCCCGGCTGCTGCTGCGCCACGCCGAGCTGGTGTTCGGCCAGCTGGAACGGGCCGAGGCGGAGCTGGCCGGGTACCTGCACGGCGAGGCGGGCGAGGTCCGGGTGGGGGCGTTCGCCTCGGCGGTCGGCGGGCTGCTGGTCCCGGCGATCACCGCCCTGCGGGCCGCCGCGCCGCAGCTGGCGGTGCGGGTGGTGGAGGCGGACGCGGCCGCGGCGTACCGGCTGCTGGCCACCGGCGAGGTGGACCTCGCGCTGTCGCTGGCCGTGCACCTGCCCGCGGCCGACCCGCGGTTCCGGCAGTCGGTGCTGCTGAGCGACCCGCTGGACGTGGCGCTGCCGCCCGGGCACCCGCTGGCCGGCGCGCCGCGGCTGCGGCTGGCGGACCTCGCGGACGAGCCCTGGATCTACGGCGCGGACGGCCCCTGGCGGGAGATCACCCTGGCGGCCTGCGCGGACGCCGGGTTCGTCCCGGAGCGGGCGCACACCGCGACCGACTGGACGGCGATCCTGGCGCTGGTGGCCGCCGGGCTGGGCGTGGCGCTGGTGCCGCGGCTGGCCTCGGCGGGGCGCCCGGCCGGGGCGGTGCTCCGCGCGCTGCCGGCCGAGCCGCCGGCCCGCCAGGTGGTGGCGGCGGTCCGGGCGGGCACCGAGGACGTGGCGCCGCTGCGCCGGGTGCTGGCCGCGCTGGGCGACGCGGCCGCGGCCTCCGGGCCCGGGCCGACCGTTCAGTCGGACTGAACGTTTCGCTCCGATCTTTGCGATGGACCTGACGACAGCGGCGGGCGGACAGTGGACGCATGACGACCGATCGGAGCACCGACGCCCTCCCCTACGCCGGCGGCAACCCCTACGCGGACTACCGGTCCGCCGACTTCGGGTTCACCGCCCTGACCGACCTCGCCGACCGCCGGCTCGGCGGCGCGGTGATCGCCGCCAACGACGAGCTGTTCGCCGAGCGGGAGAACCTGCTGCTGCCGGAGCCCGCCGAGTTCCGCCCGCACACCTTCGGCAACAAGGGCCAGATCATGGACGGCTGGGAGACCCGGCGCCGGCGCGGCGCGGCCGGCGACCGCCCGCACCCGGCCGCGGGTGACCACGACTGGGCCCTGATCCGGCTCGGCGTGCCCGGGGTCGTGCACGGCGTGATCGTGGACACCGCGCACTTCCGCGGCAACTACCCCCGGCAGGTCTCGGTCGAGGGCGCCGAACTGCCCGGCACCCCCGGGCCCGAGGAACTGCTCGCCGACTCCACCGCATGGCACCCGCTGGTGCCGCGCTCCCCGGTGCGCGGCCACGCCGCCAACGGCTTCGCCGTCACCGACCGGCGCCGCTTCACCCACCTGCGGCTCGCCCAGTACCCGGACGGCGGGATCGCCCGGCTGCGGGTGCACGGCGAGGCCCGTCCGGACCCGGCCTGGCTCGCCGCCCTCGGCACCTTCGACCTCGCCGCGATCGAGCACGGCGGCACCGTCGAGGACGCCTCCGACCGCTTCTTCTCCTCCCCGGCCAACCTCGCCCTGCCCGGCCGCTCCCGGGCGATGGGCGACGGCTGGGAGAACCGCCGCCGCCGCGACGACGGCCACGACTGGGTCCGGCTGCGGCTCGCCGGCCGCGGCGCGATCCGGGCCGTGGAGATCGACACAGGCTGCTACGTCGGCAACGCGGCCGGCTGGGCGGCGGTGTCCGGACGGGACGAGCGGGCCGCCGACCCGCAGGAGTGGTTCGAACTGGTGCCCCGGACCCGGCTGCAGCCCGACGCCGTCCACCGGCTGCTGGTCGACCGGCCCCGCCCGGCCACCCACGTGCGGCTGGACGTCTACCCGGACGGCGGGATCGCCCGGCTGCGGCTGCACGGGAGCCTGCTGCCGGAGGCCTGAGCCGCTCACCACCCCCGGGGCGGCCCTGCGCACCCGGGGAGGGGCCTGAGTTGCCGCCCCCGTCACCCGGCCGGACGATGGGGGCATGATGCACCAGATGCGCGCGGAGTACGGCGCCGGCGGTCCGTCCACCGGTGTGAGGCTCTGGCACATGGTCCGCGGCTCCGACGCGGTCGCCATGTGCGGGCGGGAGCTCGACGCGGACGCCCCGATGCGGGATCCCGCGGACTGGGGCGGGACCCCGGAGCTCTGCTGCCACACCTGCGGCGCCTACTACCTCCGCGAGCAGCCGTACACGCCCGGCGAACACGCCGAGTGAGGGCCGGCGACCGCGTGTCGGCCGGACCGGAACCGCTGGTCCGGTACCGCTCGCTCACCGGCGAGGCCGCCGGGCTGCGCTCCGGGCGGACCGACCCGGTGGACCACGTCGAGCGGCTCTGCGCCCGGATCGAGCACGTCGACCCGCTGGTCCGGGCGTTCGTGCCCGAGCCCGGCCGGTACGAGCGGCTGCACGCCGAGGCCGCCGCGCTCGTCCGGGACCGGCCCGACCCGGCCGCGGCCCCGCCGCTGTACGGGGTGCCGGTCGGAGTGAAGGACATCGTGCACGTCGACGGGCTGCCGACCCACGCGGGCTCGGCGCTGCCGCCGGGCGTAATGGCCGGTCCGCAGGCCACCGTGGTGGACCGGCTCCGCGCCGCGGGCGCCCTGGTGGCGGGCAAGACCCACACCGCCGAGTTCGCCGGGGGCGCCCCGCCGCCGACCCGCAACCCGCACCACCTCGGGCACACCCCGGGCGGCTCCAGCAGCGGTTCGGCGGCGGCGGTCGCGGCCGGGCTGGTGCCGCTGGCGATCGGCACCCAGACCGTCGGCTCGGTGGTGCGGCCCGCCGCGTACTGCGGGGTGGTGGGCTTCCGGCCGACGCACGGGCGGATCCCGGCGCACGGGGTGGTCCCGAACGCGCCGAGCCTGGACACCCTCGGGCTGTTCACCGCCGACCTGGCCGGCGCCGCGCTGGCCGCCCCGCTGCTCTGCGACGACTGGCGGCCGGTGCCGGAGGGCGGTCCGCCGGTGCTCGGCGTGCCGGTCGGCCCGTACCGCGACCGGGCCGCGCCCGAGGCGCTGGCCGCGTTCGGCCGCCAGCTCGCCCGGTTGGCGGCGGCCGGGCTGGAGGTCCGCGAGGTCGACCCGATCCCCGACTTCGAGGAGGTCGCGCGGCACCTGCAGACCGTCAACCGCTTCGAAATGGCCCGCAGCCACCGCGACTGGTTCGCCCGCTTCGGCGGCCTGTACCGGCCCGAGACGGTGGCCGGCATCCGGCACGGCCAGGGCGTCGACCCGGATGACTACCGGGCCGCCCTCCGGGCCCGCGAGCACTTCCGCGAGCGGATCGCCGAGGCGACCGTCCGGGCCGGGGTCGACCTCTGGCTGGCCCCCGCCGCCACCGGGCCCGCCCCGGTCGGCCTGGACTCCACCGGCGACGCGGTGATGTCCCTGCCGTGGAGCTACGCCGGCCTGCCCGCGCTCAGCCTGCCGGCAGGCCGCCTCGGCGGCCTGCCGCTGGGCCTGCAGGTGATCGGCGCGGCCGGGCAGGACGAACGGCTGCTCGCCCTGGCCGTACCGCTGGAGCGCGCGCTGGCGGCGCCCGCCGACTGAGCGCGGCACCCACCGGCCGCGGCACGGGAGGACCCGACCCCCTCTGCTCCCGGTGCCGCCCGGCGACGGCGGCCGGCGTCGCCGGGGGCGGCGCTACGCTGGCGGCACGGCACGCCGCCCCGGCGGCGCTGCGCAGCCGATGCCCCGACCGGGGCAGCCGAGCTCCCCGACCGGGCTCCCCCGGCCGGCTTCCCAGCAGGAGGTGGACGATGGCCGGTGCCGCCGCGGGCGGACGGGTCGACGGGCGGATCCAGCGCGGTGAGGAGACCCGGCGCGCGGTGCTGCGCCGCGCGGTCGAGATCGCCTCGGTGGAGGGCCTGGAGGCGCTGTCGATCGGCCGGCTCGCCACCGACCTCGGCCTCAGCAAGAGCGGGGTGTTCGCCGGCTTCGGCTCCAAGGAGGAGCTCCAGCTCGCCACCGTGCGGGCGGCCCGGCGGATCTTCTACGACGCGGTGGTGGCCCCCGCGCAGGACGAGCCGCGCCCGCTGGTCCGGCTGCAGCGGCTCTGCGCCAACTGGCTCGCCTACTCGCGGGCCCGGGTCTTCCCCGGCGGCTGCTTCTTCTACGAGGTCACCGCCGAGTTCGACGCCCGCCCCGGCCCGCTGCGGGACCTGCTCGCGGAGTGCGCCCGGGACTGGCGCGAGGCGCTGTCCGGGGCGCTCGCGGACGCCAGGGCGGCGGGTGCGCTGCGCCCGGAGGCCGACCCGGAGCAGCTGGCCTTCGAACTGACCGCCTGCATGGAGCTGGCCAACTCGCACGCGGTGCTCTTCGACGAGGCGGTGCCGTACGACCGGGCGGCCCGTGCGGTGCGGCGCCTGCTGCTGGCGGAGGCCGTGGACCCGGCGCTGATCGACGACTGATCCCCCGCGCGTCGCGGCGGGCCGGGTGCGGCTCCAGAAAACTGCACGAACGGTCGTGCTAATATCTCGGCACGAGCACGGTCCCACCCACAGGCACCACCCGAACCACAGGGAGACCACCCATGGACCCGGTCGCCGCACTCCTCGGAACCGGCCTCAACGCCACCGCCCTCGTCGCCCCGGGGCTGGCCGGCCGCGCCGCCCTCGAGGTCTTCAAGCGCCCGCTCCGGCGCAGCCGGCTGCGCGCCGAGGAGCAGGAGCTGCGCGCCGAGGCCGCCACCGAGGACCTCGCCGTCCACGGCAAGCGCGTCGTCACCTACCGCTGGGGCGACGGCGGCCGGCCCGTCCTGCTGGTGCACGGCTGGCAGTCCCGGGCCTCCCGCTTCGCCGCCTTCGTCCCCGGGCTGCGGGCGCTCGGCCTCAGCCCGGTCGCCTTCGACGCCCCCGGGCACGGCGAGTCCGGCGGCAGCGCGACCACGATCCTGGAGTACCGCGAGGTGATCGGTGCACTGCACCGGCGGTACGGCGACTTCGAGGCGGTGGTCGCGCACTCCTTCGGCGTCACCGCCGCCTTCCTGGCGCTGCGCAACGGGGTGCGGGCCGAGCGGGTGGTGGCCGTGGCGGGCGTGGTCGACTTCGACGTCCTGCCCGCGAGCTTCTCCGCGCAGCTCGGGCTGGGCGCCCGGGCGGAGCGCGCCCTGAACCGCCGCCTCGACCGGGTGCTGCTGGCCGGCACCCCCGGGCTGCGGGCCGACCGCGACCTCCGGCGCCACTTCGACGCCTCGTACCGGCCGGACGGGGCCGGGGCGGCCGACCCGGGGCCGGCGGTGCTGGCGGTGTACGACGAGGACGACGCGGTGGTCGGCCTGGACCAGGCGCACCGGCTCCGCGAGGCGTACGGCGACCGGCTCGACCTGGTGGTCACCCGGGGGCTGGGCCACCGGCGGATCCTCGCCGACCCGGCCGTGGTCGACCATGCGATCGGCTTCCTCGGCGAGCCCCGGGCGTCCCGGGAGCCCGGTGCACCGCGGCCGGCGGAGCGGCCCCGGGCGGCCGTCGCGCGCTGACGGCGGTCAGCGGGTGTCGCGCCGCTCGTCGGGGAAGCGCGGCCCGCCGATCATGAACAGCAGGGCGGCGATCGGAAAGCCGATCGAGGCGGCCAGTAGAACGACGAACTCCCAGAACATCCCGCACTCCTCGTCAGTCCCGGGCCTCCCGGGCCCCCCGAAGGAGTGCCCCGGAGATCCCAAACCCAACAGGCCCTGATTGGCCGGATTGTCCACTCGGTATCCGACGGTATGGCCGGATTGCCCCGGCTGCCACCGGAGGGTTCGGGCACACCGGGTGCACGGCTCTGGGCGGTGGCCCCGGCGGGCGGCCACACTGGCGGGATGCGCGTACAGCTGGCAGGGGAAGCACGGCGGCCGGACCGCGAGAGCGAGGACTTCGCGGCGGCGACGTCCGAGGCGCTGGTACTGCTCGACGGTTCCAGCACGCCGACCGACATGGAGTCCGGGTGCCGCCACGGCACCCCCTGGTACGTCCGGCGGCTGGGGGTGCACCTGCTGGCCCGGCTGACCGACCGGGCGGACCGCTCGATCGCCGAGTGCCTGGCCGACGCCATCGTGGAGACGGCCGCCCTGCACGGCGGCCGCTGCGACCTGGCGCACCCGAACACCCCGGCCGCGATGGTGGTCGCCGCCCGCCGGCACGGCGCCTCGCTGGAGTACCTGGTGCTCGGCGACTCGCTGCTGGTCCTGGAGTACAAGGACGCCCCGCCGAAGGTGATCGGCGACAACCAGCGGTTCCCCGGCGGCGAGGAGCTGCGCCGCCAGGTCTGGTCGACGGTGCCGGGCACGGCCGAGCGGGCCGCGCTGCACCTGGCGTACGTGCAGGCGGTCCGGGCCGCCCGCAACACCCCGCGCGGGCCGTGGATCGCCGCGGCCAGCCCGAAGGCGGCGACGCACGCCGAGACCGGGTTCGTCCGGCTGGAGCGGCTGCGCGCGGTGGCGGCGCTGACCGACGGCGCCTCCCGGTACACCGAGCGCTTCGGGCTGGGCAGCTGGGCGGACGCGCTGCGGCTGCTCGCCGAGTCGGGGCCGGCCGAGCTGATCGCCCAGGTGCGGGAGGTCGAGCGGGCCGACGCGTCCTGCGAGCGCTGGCCGCGCGGCAAGGCCCACGACGACGCCTCGGCCCTCTACGCCCTGGTGTAGGGCGGAGCGGGCCGGGGCGTCTGCGTCAGCGGGTCAGTCGATCGGGTGGCCGAACGAGCCGGACTGGAAGTCCTCCATCGCCTGCTGGAGCTCCCGGTGGCTGTTCATCACGAACGGCCCGTACCAGGCGACCGGCTCGCGGATCGGCTGCCCGCCCAGGACGATCACGTCCAGGTTGGGGTGCCGGGAGTCCTGCAGGGTGTCGGCCGCGATGGTGATCGAGTCTCCGTCGCCGAACACCGCCGCCTGCCCGGTGCGGATCGGCCGGCCCTCGGCGCCGATCCGCCCGTCGCCGTTCAGGACGTACGCCAGCGCGTTGAAGTCCTTGCGCCAGGGGAGGGTGACCTGCGCGCCCGGGGTGAGGCTGGCGTGGATCAGCGTGATCGGGGTGTGGGTGGCGCCCGGGCCGCGGTGGCCGTCCAGCTCGCCGGCGATCAGCCGCAGGACGGTGCCGCCGTCCGGCGAGGAGAGCAGCTTGACGTGGCCGCCGTGGATGTCCTGGTAGCGCGGGACGGTCATCTTGTCCGAGGCCGGGAGGTTCACCCACAGCTGGATGCCGTGGAAGAGGCCGCCGGTGGCCACCAGGGACTCCGGCGGGGTCTCGATGTGCAGGATGCCCGAGCCGGCCGTCATCCACTGGGTGTCGCCGCCGCCGAGGTGGCCGCCGCCGCCGTGCGAGTCCTTGTGGATGAACTCGCCGTCGATCAGGTAGGTGACGGTCTCGAAGCCGCGGTGCGGGTGCCAGGGCGTGCCCTTGGGCTCCCCGGCGGCGTACTCCACCTCGCCCATCTGGTCCATCATGATGAACGGGTCGAGGTACTTGGTGTTGATCTTGGCGAAGGCGCGGCGGACGGGGAAGCCCTCGCCCTCGTAGCCCTCGGGGGCGGTGACCACGGTGAGGACCGGCCGGGCGCTCGTGACGGCGGGGTCGGGGGTGGCGACGCGCGGGAGGGTCAGCGGGTTGTCGACGGTCACGGCGGGCATGTCGGCCTCCTTCGGGGGGTCTCTGGCCTACGTGGACGAGGTTAGTTCAATCCTCAACAAGAAGCAAGTTGAAAGTTGAACCATGTGGCCGTGGATCCGGCCGGCCCGGCCCGGCGGCGGACCGCCGGGCCCGCGGGTCAGCCGTACATGCGGCGCATGGTGAAGTCGACCATCTGCTCCACCGCCTTGGCGTCGAACACCATCCGGTGCTCCCCCTCCATGTCCAGCGCGAAGCCGTAGCCGGTGGGCAGCAGGTCCAGCACCTCGGCGCCGGTCACCGTGAAGTGCTTGGACTCCTTGCCCGCGTACCGGCGCAGCTCCTTGAGCGAGCTGAACATCGGGATCACCGGCGTCGGGGTGTTGTGCAGGGCCAGGAAGCCCGGCCGGTCGCCGCGCGGGCAGTGCACCTTGGAGGTGATGAAGATGGCCTGGAAGTCCTCCACCGCCATCGAGCCGGTGGTGAAGGCCCGGACCGCGTCCGCCAGCGAGGGCGGGGAGGGTTCCGGGTAGAGGGACTGCTGCGACGCCTGCGGCTGCTCGCCGTACGGGCCGGGGCCGGGCATGCCGTTCATTCCCGGCTGCTGGCCCGCCTGCTGGTAGGGGTCGCCCGGGTATGCGCTCTGGTCATAGCCGTACACACGGACAGGCTATCGGGAGCGCCGCACCCCGTGCGGCGGTCGATCCTGACAGGAGTGGGCCCCGGTCGTTGTGGAGGCCGGCCACGTGCGACGTGACCGTGTTCATAGCGGATTCACGGCCGGGGGCTTGAACAAGTTACCGCTGGGTAGCATCATGATGCCTACTGGTGGGTACGGGGCGCCCGAACGTGGCGGACACCCGGAAGCGACGAACCGGAGAAAACGGCCATGGGTCACTACAAGTCCAACCTGCGGGACGTGGAGTTCAACCTCTTCGAGGTGTTCGGCCGTGACCAGGTGTACGGCACCGGACCGTTCGCCGACATGGACGTCGAGACCGCGAAGAACATCCTCAGCGAGATCGCCCGGCTGGCCGAGAACGACCTCGCCGCCTCCTTCGTCGACGCCGACCGCAACCCGCCGGTCTTCGACCCGGAGACCAGCACCGCCCCGATCCCGGCCTCGTTCAAGAAGAGCTACCAGACCTTCATGGACGCCGAGTGGTGGCGCCTGGGCATCCCGGAGTCCATCGGCGGCCAGGTCACCCCGTCGTCGCTGATCTGGGCCTTCGCCGAGCAGATCCTCGGCTCCAACCCGGCCATCTGGATGTACTCCTCCGGCCCGGCCTTCGCCGGCGTCATCGCCGAGGAGGGCACCGAGGAGCAGCTGGAGGTCGCCAAGCGGATGACCGACCGCCTGTGGGGCTCCACCATGGTCCTCACCGAGCCGGACGCCGGCTCCGACGTGGGCGCCGGCCGCACCAAGGCCGTCAAGCAGGAGGACGGCTCCTGGCACATCGAGGGCGTCAAGCGCTTCATCACCTCGGGCGAGCACGACATGTCCGAGAACATCATCCACATGGTGCTGGCCCGCCCCGAGGGCGGTAAGCCGGGTACCAAGGGCCTCGGCCTCTACATCGTGCCGAAGTACGACTTCGACTGGGAGACCGGCGAGCTCGGCGAGCGCAACGGCGTCTACGCCACCAACGTCGAGCACAAGATGGGCCTCAAGGCCTCGAACACCTGCGAGATGACCTTCGGTGCCAAGCACCCGGCCAAGGGCTGGCTGCTGGGCGAGAAGGTCGACGGCATCCGCCAGATGTTCAAGATCATCGAGTTCGCCCGCATGATGGTCGGCACGAAGGCCATCGCCACCCTCTCCACCGGCTACCTGAACGCGCTGGAGTACGCCAAGGAGCGCGTGCAGGGCGCCGACATCTCGCAGTTCCTGGACAAGACCGCCCCGCGCGTCACCATCACGCACCACCCGGACGTGCGCCGCTCGCTGCTGACCCAGAAGGCGTACGCCGAGGGCATGCGCGCCCTGGTCCTGTTCACCGCCTCCACCCAGGACGACGTGATCGCCGCCCGTCTGCGCGGCGAGACCGACGAGGCCGCCGAGCGCCTGAACGACCTGCTGCTGCCGATCGTCAAGGGCTACGGCTCGGAGAAGTCCTACGAGCAGCTCGCCCAGTCCCTGCAGACCTTCGGTGGCTCCGGCTACCTGCAGGAGTACCCGATCGAGCAGTACATCCGGGACGCCAAGATCGACACCCTCTACGAGGGCACCACGGCCATCCAGGGCCAGGACTTCTTCTTCCGCAAGATCGTCAAGGACGGCGGCCAGGCGCTCACCGCGCTGTCCGAGCAGATCCAGAAGTTCCTCGCCGGCGCCGCGGGCGGCGACGCCCTGGCCGCCGAGCGCGAGCTGCTCGCCAAGGCCGCCGGCGACCTGGAGGCGATCATCGGCAAGCTGCTCGCCGACCTCTCCTCGGTCGAGCAGGACGTCAAGAACATGTACAAGGTGGGCCTCAACACCACCCGCCTGCTGATGGTCTCCGGCGACGTCGTCGTCGGCTGGCTGCTGCTGCGCCAGGCCGCCGTGGCCCTGGCCAAGCTGGAGGCCGGCGCCACCGAGAAGGACGTCCCCTTCTACCAGGGCAAGGTCGCCGCCGCCCGCTTCTTCGCCCGCAACGTCCTGCCGACGACCGCCCCGCAGCGCCTGATCGCCGAGGGCATCGACAACGAGATCATGGACCTGGCGGAGGAGGCGTTCTGACCGCCGCCGCACTGACCGCCTGACCCACCCTCAGTACGAAGGGGGCCCGCCACCGGTGGGCCCCCTTCGTGCTGCCCGGGCGCCCGGGCCCTGCGCGGAGCCCCCGGGCGCCCGTGGAGGACTCAGGCGCCGCGCAGGGCCCGCAGCGGGTCGGTGCGGGCGGCCCGGAGCGCCGGGTAGAGGCCCGCCAGCAGGCCGACCGCGGTGCCGATCAGCGGGGCCGGCAGGGTGGCGGCCGGCTGCAGTACGGCGGTCCACTCCCGGACGGCGGCGACCGCCACCACGGTGACCGTGCCGAGCCCGGTGCCGACCAGACCGCCGAGGGTGCCCAGCAGCGCGGACTCGGTCAGGAACTGGGCGGCGATGTGCCCGGTCCTGGCCCCCAGCGAGCGGCGCAGGCCGATCTCCCCGGTGCGCTCCAGAACGGCGACCAGGGTGGTGTTGGCGATGCCGACCGCGCCGACCAGCAGGCAGATTCCGGCCAGCGCCAGGAAGAGGCCGGTCAGGTCGGAGGACACCGCGTCCCGCAGGCCGTGCGGATCGGGCGCCGGCAGCACGGTGAAGGCGTCCGGCCGGTCCGGGCGCAGGGCGGCCGGGATCTGCTCGGCGACCACCGCGGCGGCGCCGACCCGGGTGGCGACCAGCGCCCGCGCCGCGCGCTCCGGTTCGGGCGCGGGGTGGCCGAACCGGGCCAGCGCGGTGCTCGCCGGGACGATCACGCCGAGCAGGGCGCCGGGCTGCCGCCGGACGTCCGTGTAGATGCCGATCACCGTGTAGGGGACGGCGTCGAGGAAGACCGCGGGCCGGCCGTCCAGCCGGGACACCCCGAGCCGCCGGGCGGCGGCCTCGCTCAGCAGCACCACCGGCTGGGCAGTCCGGTCGACGAAGGCGTCCATCGTCACCCCGGACGCCAGGGTGGGCTCCATCGCGGCCACCGCGCCCGGGGTCGCCGCCAGCACGGTCAGGCCGGTGCCCTCGGCCCCGCCCAGGGGGCGGCCGGTGACCACCGGCGCCCCGGGCACCGGCCACCAGACGCCCGCCGCGGTGACCCCGTCGATCCTGGCCAGCCGGGCGTCGGTGTCCGCGGGGAAGCTGCTCGGCGGGTTGCCGCCGGGGGCGACGCCGTCGGTGCGGGGGCGGTCGGCCACGTCCACGGTGGTCGCCGCGGTGAGGTCGAACCGCTCGGCGATCCGGCCGGCGGTGGTCGCGGTCAGCCCGAGGACGGCCACCAGGGCGCCGACCCCCAGCACCGTGCCGAGCAGGGTGAGCCCCGCGCGGCCGGGGCGCTGGAGGATGCCCGACAGGGCCTCCGAGCCGAGGTCGCGCAGCCCCAGCCGGGAGGCGGGCTCCGGGAGGCGGGAGCGGGTCACCGGGCCGCCACCTCCGGCGCGGTGAGCACCCCGTCGTGGAGGGTCGCCACCCGGCCGGCCCGGGCGGCGACGGCCGGGTCGTGGGTGATCACCACCAGGGTGAAGCCCCGGTCGTGCAGTGCGTCGAAGCGGTCGAGCACCGCCGCGGCGTTGGCCGAGTCCAGGTTGCCGGTCGGCTCGTCGCAGAGCAGCAGGCTGGGCCGGTTGACCAGGGCGCGGGCGATCGCCACCCGCTGCCGTTCGCCGCCGGACATCGTGGTGGGCACCGCACCGGTGCGGTGGCCGAGGCCGACCCGGCGCAGCGCGTCCAGGGCGGCGGCCCGGCGCTCCCGGGGCGGGGTGCGGTGGTAGACCTGGGCGAGTGCCACGTTCTCCTCGGCGGTGCGGTGCGGCAGCAGGTGGAACGACTGGAAGACGAAGCCGATCCGCCGCCCGCGCAGGGCCGAGCGCTCCCGGTCGCGCAGCCCCCCGGTGTCGATGCCGTCGAGCTCGTAGCGGCCGGTGCTCGGGGTGTCGAGCAGGCCGAGCAGGTGCAGCAGGGTGGACTTGCCGGAGCCGGACGGGCCGGTGACCGCCAGGTACTCGCCGCGGCGGACGGTCAGGTCGCAGGGGTGCAGCGCGGTCACCGGCGGTTCGCCGGGCCAGCTGCGGCCGACGCCGCGCAGGGCGATCACCGGCGGCTCGGCGGCCGTCACGTGCCCACCACCACCTGGTCGCCGGGGGCCAGTGCGGCGCCGGGGGCCGGGACGACGGCGACCAGGCCGTCGGCGGACACCCCGGTGGTCACCGGCACGGTGGTCCGGTTGCCCGCGGCGTCCACGGTGGTGACCGAGGTCAGGCCGGCGGCGTCGGTGCTGAGCGCGGCCACCGGGACGGCGGTGACGGGCCGGTCGGAGCCGTCCCTGAGCACGGTGAGTCGGACGTTGCGGCCGTTCAGCGCGGCCGGCAGCGGCGCGGCCGGGACGATCGTCACCGGGACGTGGGCGGGTCCGCCGCCGGGCTGGGGTACGGGGCCGCCCGGGCCTGCGCCGGGGCCGGCCGCACCGCCGGCGGCCGGGCCGGCGCCGGTGGCCCCGCCGAGGGTGACGACCCGGCCGCTCGGGGGCTCCGAGGTGGGCGTGCCGAGCTCGCCGACCGTGCCCCTCAGGGTGGTGCCGGTCTCCTCGACCAGGAGCTCCACGGCCATTCCCGGCCGCACCCCGGCGGCCTGGTCCGGGGTCAGCCGGCCGGTGACCCCGAGGTCCCCGCTGGTGAGCGACAGCAGGGTGCCGGACGCGGCCGAGCCGACCGAGCCGTTGACCGCGGTCACCGTCGCGGGGAGGGTCGGCAGGAACACCACGTGGGCGGCCGGGACCATCGGGCCGTGCAGCGCCCTGGCCTCGGTCAGCGCGGCCTGGGCGTCGGCCGACTGCTTCCGGGCGGCGGTGAGTTGCCGGTCGAGTTCGGCGCCTGCGGGCGCCGTGGGTGCCGGGGCGCCGGTGGGGGCCGCGGCGGGCGGGGCCTGGGCCTGGGTCGGGTCAGGGGTGGGGGCAGGAGCGGGGGGCGGGGCCGGGTTCGGGGCCGTCGGCGGCTGGGCGGGCGGGGGCGGCTGGGCGGCGGCCCGCTTCTGCGCGGTGAGCGCGTCCACCTGCTGGCGGGCGGCGTCCACCGCCTTCTGCGCCGTCTCCACGGCCTGCCGGGTGGCGGAGCCGGTGGTCGGCACCGGATAGCCGAGCCTCTCGTAGAACGCGCTCACCGCCCGCCCGGTGCCCGGGCCGAAGGTGCCCTTCCGGTCCGGGCCGTACCCGTGGCCGAGTGCGGCCAGCGCCTCCTGGAGCCCGGTGACGTCCGGGCCGGTGCTGCCGGGCTTGAGGTCGCGGTAGGCGGGCACCGGGCCGCGGAGTACGACGATCGGCTGGCCGGACACCTCGGCGAGGAGGGTGCCGGCGGCCACCGCGTCCCCGGTGCGGACGTCCAGCCGGGAGACGTAGAGGCGGGTGATATCGGCGGTGGCCGCGGTCGGGACGATGTCGTACTGGGCGGGCGGGTGGATCACCGCCCGCGCCGAGACCGAGCGGTTGAGCACCTGGCTGGTGACCGGCGCGGTGATCAGGCTCCGGGGCGGGGGCGCCGTCCGGGCGGCCCGCTCCGCGGGGGAGGTGACCAGGCCGGCGCCGGCGAGGCCGCCGACCGCGACGAGGGCCGCACCCAGTGCCACCGCCACCAGGGCGCGCCTGCGCCGCGCCGTCCGGGAGCGGCCGGGTGCCGGTGCGGGGTCCGGCCCGGTGGGGCCGGGGGCTTCGGGCCGGGCCCGGTCGGGTTCGGCCGGCCCGCCCCCGGCGGGATGATCGACAGTCAGCAATGCGTGCCCCCAGGTGACTTCACGGCGCAACAGTCTGGTCACCCGGCCGTGCGCCGGGCAAGGGCGGGGCGGGCGCCCGGCGGTCGCGGCCCTCGTGGACTGACGGCCGGTCAGTCCGCTCCGGCGGCGCGGAGTTCGTCCGGCGCTGACCCTCCGCGAGCGGGTGGCGCCGCTCGGTGAACGGCGTCCGTGTGGGCGTCAGTTCACAGTTGTGTCTGTGTTGTGCATCCGGTTGGGACGTTCCGAGTGTCATGTCCGTGTACGGGCATATGCTCAAGGTGCGAAGCCGACCCCCCATCCGGCTTCGGCCCTCCCTCGACTCAGGAGCAGCATGTCGACCGCCGCCCGTCAGGCTTTCTTCGACCGGACGCACACCGATGATCTGATCGCGTTCCTCGGCACCTCACCGTCGCCCTACCACGCGGTGGCGAGCGCGGCCGAGCGGCTGGAGAAGGCGGGCTTCCGGCAGGTCGCCGAGACCGACGCCTGGGACTCGACGGCCGGCGGGCGCTACGTCGTCCGGGGCGGGGCGCTGATCGCCTGGTACGTGCCGAAGGGTGCGGGCCCCGAGACGCCGTTCCGGGTCGTCGGCACCCACACGGACTCGCCGAACCTCCGGGTCAAGCCGGTGCCCGACACCGGGTCGGCGGGCTGGCGGCAGGTCGCGGTGGAGATCTACGGCGGGGTGCCGCTCAACACCTGGCTCGACCGGGACCTCGGCCTCTCCGGCCGGCTCGCCCTGCGCGACGGCAGCTCCCGGCTGGTCCAGCTCGACGAGCCGCTGCTGCGCGTCCCGCAGCTGGCCATCCACCTGGACCGCCAGGTCAACGAGGGCATGAAGCTCGACAAGCAGCGCCACCTCACCCCGATCTGGGGCCTCGGCCCGGTCGACGAGGGCTCGCTGATCGGGTACGTCGCCGAACGCGCGGGGGTCGCCGCCGCCGACGTGGCCGGCTGGGACCTCATGACGCACGACGTCCAGCCCGCCTCCTACCTCGGCCGGGACCGCGAGCTGCTGGCCGGCCCGCGCCTGGACAACCTGCTCTCGGTGCACGCCGCGACCGCCGCGCTGGCCGCCGTGGCCGGCGCCGAGCTGCCGTACATCCCGGTGCTGGCCGCCTTCGACCACGAGGAGACCGGCAGCGAGTCCGACACCGGCGCGCAGAGCCCGCTGCTCGGCAACGTCCTGGAGCGCAGTGTCTACGCGCGGGGAGGCAGCCCGGAGGACCGCGCCCGGGCGCTGGCCGGCACCGTCTGCCTCTCCTCCGACATGGGCCACGCCGTCCACCCGAACTACAGCGAGCGGCACGAGCCGGGCCACCACCCGATGCCCAACGGCGGCCCGATCCTCAAGGTGAACGTCAACAACCGGTACGCCACCGACGGCGTCGGCCGGGCCGTGTTCGCGGCGGCCTGCGAGAAGGCCGGCGTGCCGTGGCAGACCTTCGTCTCCAACAACGCCATGCCCTGCGGGACCACGATCGGCCCGATCACCGCGGCCCGGCTCGGCATCACCACGGTCGACTGCGGCATCGCGGCGCTCTCCATGCACTCGGCCCGCGAGCTGTGCGGCGCCGACGACCCGTTCCTGCTGGCGAGCGCGATCAAGGCGTTCCTGGAGGGCTGAACCGCTCCCCGACGACGCGGCCGGGGCCCGGACACACCGGGCCCCGGCCGCTTCGTGTCACTCCAGGCCGGCCAGCACCAGCGGCAGCCGCCCGGCGCCGTCCGCGACGAGCTTCACCGGCACGCCCCAGTCCTGCTGGTGGACGTGGCAGGCCGGGTACTCGATCTCCGGGTCGTCGTCGCAGGAGGCGGCCATCGCGGAGACGTGCAGCACGCCCTCGGCGACGTCGGCGGAGAGCACCAGCTCCCGGGAGAGCGCGGTGTCCGCACCCGCGCCGGAGACCAGCAGCTCGGGCGGGGTCGAGCTGACCAGCAGCCGGGTGGAGGGGCCGTAGCGCTCGTCCAGCTTCTGGCCGCTCGGCGCCGAGAAGACCACGTCCAGCCGGAACGGCCCCGGCGCCACCTCGGTGGCGGCCCGCTGCGTGCGGTGCGCCACCGCCTCCACCCGGACGGCCTCCTCGGGCAGCCGCAGCCTGGTCAGCCGGTGCCGGGCCGACTCGACCACCACGATGTCCCCGTCGACCAGGACGGCCCCGGAGGGTTCGCGCAGGTCGGTGGCCAGCGTGCTGACCTCGCCGCTCGCCGGGTCGTAGCGGCGCAGCGCGTGGTTGTAGGTGTCGCTGACCGCGACCGAGCCGTCCGGCAGCACGGTGACCCCCAGCGGGTGCTGGAGGAGCGCCTGGTCGGCGGCGCCGTCGCGGTGGCCGAAGTCGAACAGCCCGGTGCCGACGGCGGTCTCCACGGTCTTCGTTCCACGTGAAACGAACCGCAGCGCCGAGGTCTCCGAATCGGCGACCCAGAGCCGCTCGCCGTCCGCCGAGACGGCGAGCCCGGACGGCTGGGCGAACCACGCCTCCTCGGCGGGCCCGTCGACCAGGCCCTCGTTGGTGGTGCCGGCCGCGACCCCGACCGTGCCGTCGGCCGGGTCGTACGCCCAGAGCTGGTGCACGCCGGCCATCGCGATCCAGACCCGCCCGTCGAACCAGGCGACGTCCCACGGCGAGGAGAGGTCGACCTCGCGGGCCGGGCCGGCGGTCGCCGAGCCCTGCCACCACTGGCGGCCGGTGCCGGCCAGGGTGGTGACGCTGCCGTCGGCCAGCCGGACGCCGCGCAGCGCGTGGTTGACGGTGTCGGCGACCACGACGTCGTAGTCGGAGCCCTCCGGCAGCAGCGCCAGCCCCTGCGGCTCGCTGAAGCGCGGGGCGGCGCCGTCCACCAGGCCGCGCTCGCCGTCGCCGATCCGGCGAACGACCCGCTCGGCGTCCTCGGCGAGCTCGACCAGCGAGTGGTGGCCGGAGTCGGCGACCAGGAAGTGGCCGTTCGGCAGCCGGACGGCCTTGCCGGGGAACTTGAAGTCCCCCGCGGTCGGCTCCGGCGCCACGTACGGGCCGTCGCCGCGCCGCAGCGTGCCCTTCGCCCCGTGCTCGGCCTCCAGCTCCTCCACCAGCCGGGCGAGCGCGTGCGCGTGGCCCTCGCCGGCGTGCTGGGCGACCACGTACCCCTCGGGGTCGATCACCACCAGCGTCGGCCAGGCCCGTACGGCGTACTGCTTCCAGGTGGCGAGTTCCGGGTCGTCCAGCACCGGGTGGTGCACCTCGTAGCGGTCGACGGCGTCGACCACGGCCCGGTGGTCGGCCTCGTGGACGAACTTCGGCGAGTGCACGCCGACGATCACCACGGTGTCGCGGTGCTCCTCCTCCAGCGCGCGCAGCTCGTCCAGGACGTGCAGGCAGTTGATGCAGCAGAACGTCCAGAAGTCGAGGATCGTGATCTTGCCGCGGAAGTCCGCGAGAGTGAGTTCCTTGCCGCCGGTGTTGAGCCAGCCGCCTGCCCCGACCAGCTCGGGGGCGCGTACGCGTGCACGGGATGCCATGCCCTCATCCAACCTCATCGGGCACCGCGGGCATTCCGGGCGCCGCGGCGGTCCGCGGCGCCCGGCCGGTCACACGATGATGTGCGGCAGGAAGCGGGCGCCCTGGTGGGTGATCGGGCTGTCGTCGGTCTCGCGGATGCCGAGGCCCGCGGACTCGCCGTCGACCACCCAGGTGCCGAGCACCGGGCGGTTGCCGTCGAAGTCCGGCAGCGGGTGGTACTGCTGGAAGCAGTAGCCCTCGGCGCCGTAGCGGTTGGGGTCGCCGGCCCAGTCGGCGAGCCGGGTCTCGCTGCCGTCGCGCTCGAAGATCCGGATGCCGGCGCCCTCGCGGCCCAGCAGCGGCTTGGCCGCGTAGCCCGGCCCGTCCGGATCGGCGAGCTCGCGCGGTCCGTCCAGGTAGGCGGGCAGCAGGTTGGGGTGACCGGGGTAGAGCTCCCAGAGCACCGCGAGCAGGGCCTTGTTGGAGAGCAGCATCTTCCAGGCCGGCTCGATCCACATGGTGGTGCCGGTGGAGCCGCCGTGGTCGATGACGTCCAGCAACTGCTCTCCGAACTCGTCGGAGGCCAGCCACTCCCAGGGGTAGAGCTTGAAGGCGGAGCGGATGAAGCGGTGCTCCAGGTCGACGAAGCGGCCGGAGAGCGGGTCCCAGCCGATGTCCTCCATGGCGATGCCGACGGTCTCCAGGCCGGCCTGCTCGGCGCACTCCTGGAGGTAGAGGGTGGTCATCCAGTCCTCGCCCTCGGTGTCGCCGCGCGAGTGCGCGAAGTGCACCGGGCCGGGCGGCAGCAGGTGCTTCTGCCGCGACCAGGAGGCGACCAGCCGCTCGTGCAGCGAGTTCCACTGGTCGGCGCCGGGGAAGCGCTCCTCCATCCAGAACCACTGCGGCCCTGCGGCCTCGATCAGCGAGGTCGGGGTGTCGGCGTTGTACTCGAAGAGCTTCGCCGGGCCCGTGCCGTCGTACGCCAGGTCGAAGCGCGCGTACACGGCCGGCTGCTCGTCGCGCCGGCGCCAGGACTCGGCGACCGCGGCGGCCAGCCGGGGGTCGGTGATGCCGTAGTCGGCGTACCGGCCGGTGCGCACGACGTGGTCGGCGGCGGCGAGGCACATCTCGTGCAGCTCCTCGACGACCTCCTCCAGCGCCTCGACCTCGGGCAGCGAGAACTCGTAGTAGGCGGACTCGTCCCAGTACGCGTGCGGGCCGTCCTGGTTGCAGGGGTCCGAGCACATCGCGTAGATCAGGCCCTGGCTCTCGACCGTGGCCAGCCAGTTGTCGCGCGGGGTGAGGGTGCGGCGGCGCACGGCGGATCAGCCCCCGCCCGAGCCGCTGGAGCTGGAACCGGACGGGCAGCCGAAGCCCCCGCGCTTGGTGTCGGCCTTGACGAAGGTGCCGCCGGTGGCGGTCACTGCGCCCGAGCCGCAGTAGTACCAGCGCCCGGCCTGGGCGCTGGTGCCGCCCTGGCAGGCGTGCTTGTCGAGCACCTTGAGGGTGCCCGGGTCGACGCAGCGGCTCGGCGGGTTGCTGCTCGACGAGCAGCCGGCCAGTGTGAGGGCGAGGGTGCCGACCATGCCGAGCGCGACGAAGCCCGAACGGCGTCGGCCGTCCTGCTGGGCGGGCCGGCCGGCGGTCGTCGGGCCGGAGGACGGGCCGGTGGAGGAGGCGGCGGGCGGAGACTGCGTCATGGCGGACGATGGTACGCGTGGGGTGGCGGGGTACGGGAGGGGCCCCGCACACCCTGTTCGGCCGCGGGCCGATGGGATATCTTTTGCCGATCCTTGACCGATGCCCCCGGGGGAGCACAGCACAGCATGAACGACATCGTGAACGGACTCGGCGCGGCTGCGGCCTTCGGCGGCGTCGGCGTGGTGCTGCTCCTCCTCGGCGTCGGCCTGGTCGACGTCCTGACGCCGGGCAAGCTCGGCCACCAGATCTGGGTCGAGCGCAACCGCAACGCCGCCGTGGTGCTGAGCTCCGCGCTGCTGGGCATCGGCGGCATCGTCTTCACCGCGATCATGTACACGTACGAGGACTTCGGCAAGGGCCTCGCCTCGACCGCGGCCTTCGGCGTGCTGGGCCTGGTGCTGATGGCCGTCGCGTTCTGGGCGGTGGACGTGCTGACGCCGGGCAAGCTCGGCGCGATCCTGGTCGACCCGGAGCCGCACCCGGCGGTCTGGGTGACCGCCAGCTGCAACCTCGCGGTGTCCGCGATCGTGGCCGCCTCGATCGCCTGACCCGACGCCGCTCGTCGCGGGCGCCCTAACCCGCCTGCTGCGCGGCTCCCTCAGCGGCCTCCCGCGCCACCGCCCGCGCCCGGCCCCAGGCGGCCAGCGGCTCCAGGGCCGCGTTGAGCCGGACGCCGTCCCCGGTCAGCGCGTACTCGACCCGCGGCGGCACCTCGTCGTACGACTCGCGGTGCACGATGCCGTCCGCCTCCAGCTCCCGGAGGTGGGCGGCGAGCACCTTCTCGGTGATGCCCGGCACCAGGCGGCGCAGCCGGCCGAAGCGGGAGTGCGGGTGCTCGTGCAGCGCCCAGAGGATGAGCACCTTCCACTTGCCGCCGATCACCTCCAGCGCCGCGTCGATGCCGCAGACGTGCCCATCCGCGGTCTCCGGCCGGTTCAGCGTCGTCATCCCCACCCCTCCTGACCTGCTCGCATACCCCGGTGAAAGCACCCACTCCGAAGTGCGTACTTGATCGCCCCGGGCCCTGCGAACAGTCTAAGGGGCATGGCACACAACACCGTTGAGAAGACCCATGTGACCCTGCTCGGCCTCGGCGCGATGGGGAGCGCGCTGGCCCGTACCTGGCTCGCCGCCGACCACCCGCTCACCGTCTGGAACCGCACCCCGGCCCGCACCGCCGTCCTCGCCGCCGAGGGCGCGACGGTCGCCCGGGACGCCGCGCAGGCCGTCGCGGCGGGCGGCCTGGTGGTCGTCTGCCTGCTGGACGACGCCTCGGTCGAGGAGGCGCTGGCCGGGACCGACCTGGCCGGCAAGGACCTCGTCAACCTGGTGACCGGCACCCCCGCGCAGGCGCGGGCCCGGGCCGAGTGGGCCCGCGCGCGGGGCGCCCGCTACCTGGACGGCGGAATCATGGCCGTCCCGCCGATGGTCGGGGTGCCCGGGGCCGGCGGCTACGTCTTCTACAGCGGCTCCCGGGAGCTGTTCGAGCAGCACCGCGAGGTGCTGGCCGTCCCGGTGGGCACCGCCTTCGTCGGCGAGGATCCGGGCTTCGCCGCGCTGCACGACGTGGCGCTGCTGAGCGCCATGTACGGCATGTTCGCCGGTGCCGCGCACGCCTTCGCGCTGGTCCGCCGGGAGGAGATCGACCCGGTGGCGTTCGCCCCGCTGCTCGCCGACTGGCTCACCGCCATGGCGTCCGGCGTGCACGGCACCGCCGAGCAGCTGCGCAGCGGCGACTACACCCGGGGCGTGGCCTCCAACCTGGCCATGCAGGTGGCCGGCACGCCGACCTTCCTGGGCACCGCCGAGGAGCAGGGCGTCAGCCCGGAACTGCTGACCCCCTACTTCGGGCTGATGCGCCGCCGGCTGGCCGAGGGCAGCGGCGAGGAGGGCCTGACCGGGGTGGTGGACCTGCTGCTGCGCTGAGCGGCGGCGGGGTTCAGCCGGCCGCGCGGTCGGCGACGGACCGCCGGCGCAGCGCCGGGTCGGTCAGCGCGGGCCGCTGCCAGGCGCCGTCCGGGCGGTAGACGTCGGTGCCGGGCGGGACGATTCCGTCGATCCGGTCGAGGGCGGCGTCGTCCAGGACGAGCGGGGCGCCCTTGAGTGCGGCCTCCAGCTGTTCCATGGTGCGCGGGCCGATGATCACCGAGGTGACGGCGGGGTGCGCCAGCGGGAAGGCGACGGCCAGTTCGGGCAGGGTGCAGCCGAGGTCCTCGGCGAGCGCGGTGAACTGCTCGACGGCCTCCAGCTTGGCGGCGGTGGTGGGCAGCGCCGGGTCGAAGCGGGCCGGGAAGAGCGCGGGGCGCCCGGAGCCGAGGTCGATCGGGCGGTCCTTGCGGTAGCGGCCGGTGAGGAAGCCCGAGGCGAGCGGGCTCCAGGTCAGCGCGCCCATGCCGAGCCGCTGGACGACCGGCAGTACGTCGGCCTCGATGCCGCGGGCGAGCAGCGAGTACGGCGGCTGCTCGGTGCGGAAGCGGGCCAGGCCCCGGCGTTCGGCGAGGTGGTGGGCCTCTACGAGGTCCTCGGCGGGGAAGGTCGAGGTGCCGAAGGCCCGGATCTTGCCGGCCCGGACGAGGTCGCCGAGGACGCCGAGGGTCTCTTCGAGGTCGGTGGTGTGGTCCGGCCGGTGCACCTGGTAGAGGTCGATCCAGTCGGTGCCGAGGCGGCGCAGGCTCTCCTCGACCTCGCGGACGATCCAGCGGCGGGAGAGGCCGCCCCGGTTGGTGCCCTCGCCCATCGGGGCCCACACCTTGGTGGCGAGGACGACGTCGTCCCGCCGCCCGCGCAGGGCCTTGCCGACGATCTCCTCGGACTCGCCCATCGAGTACATGTCGGCGGTGTCGACGAAGTTGATGCCGCCGTCGAGGGCGGCGTGGATGATCCGGACGCAGTCGTCGTGGTCGGGGTTGCCGATCGCGCCGAACATCATGGTGCCGAGGCAGTGGGTGCTCACCTTGATGCCGGTGCCCCCGAGTACGCGGTAGCGCATGCTTCCTCCCCCTTCGGGTGGTTGACGGTGCCGCCGACTGTAGGAGTTGGAGTCCACTCCAGCGCAAGGCCGATCGGGAAGGCTCCTCCGGGGGAGGCAGTCCCGGGCGGGACAGGGGCGCGCCCGGCGGTCCCCGGCGCCGCACACCGGGGCCGGGGACCGTCGGGCACGTCCCTGGCGGGTCACGCGCCGGCGGCGAGCTTGAGGGTGACCGCGCCGGCGATGATCGCGGCGAAGGAGAGCGCCTTGGGCAGGGTGATCCGCTCCTTGTAGAGCAGCGCGCCGAAGACGACCGTGCCGATCGAGCCGATGCCGGTCCAGATGGTGTAGCCGACGCTCAGGTCGATGGTGCGCAGCGCCAGGCTCAGTGTGAAGATGCCGCCGGCCGCGGCCAGGATCGTCAGGACGGACGGCCAGAGCCGGGTGAAGCCCTTGGTGGCGTTGGTGCCGAGGGCGAAGGCGATCTCGAAGACGACGGCGATCGCGAGGTGGAGCCAGGCCATGACGGACACTCCGTGGAAGTCGTGGTGGGACGGGGCGGGGGCGGGGAGCGGCGCGGGCGCGGCGGCCGGGGTCAGGCCGGCTTCGGGGCGTCCGCGGTGAGCCGGTCGGCGAGCCGCAGACCGAGCACCCCGCCGATGATCAGGACGAAGGCGAGCACCTTCCAGACGTTCATCGACTCGTCGAAGATCGCGGTCCCGAGGATCACCGTGCCGACCGAGCCGATGCCGGTCCAGACGGTGTAGCCGACGCCGACGTCCAGCGTCTTGAGGGCCAGGCCGAGGAAGAAGATGCCGCCGGCCGCGGCGGCTGCGGTGAGCAGGGACGGGCCGAGTTCGGTGAAGCCGTGGGTGGCGTTGGTCGCCAGGGCGAAGACCACCTCGAAGACCGAGGCGACGAGCAGGTACAGCCAGGCCATGGGAGCCCCCCGGGGCTAGTAGTTGCATGTATGTGCAAGCTCTTTGGGTTGGGCAAGAGCATGCATGTACAAGTAACCTTGTGTCAACCGGTCAGCCGCCGGTGCCCGGACGGCCTCTGGGCCGCACCCCGCAGCCCCTCAGGAGCAGCCCATGTCCGCGCAGCCCGTGTCCGAGCGGTCCGTGCCCGCGCAGCCCGGCGCCGGTGCCGAGGATTCGGCGGACGCCCGTACCTGGAGCCGGGTGACGGCCCTGCACGCCCGGATCGAGCACCGGCTCGCCACCGCGCTCCAGCGCCGGCACGGGCTCGGCCTCTCCGAGTACCGCGCGCTCGGCTTCCTGGCCGCGGCCCCCCGGTCGGAGCTGCGGATGCAGGAGCTGGCCGCCGCCCTCGGCCTCAACCAGAGCTCCGTCACCCGGCTGGTGGCCCGGCTGAACGAGGCCGGCTTCACCTTCCGCGACAGCTGCCCGGACGACCGCCGCGGCGTCTACACGGTGATCACCGAGGCCGGCCGCACCCGCCACACCGAGGCCCGCGCCGGCTACGAGCAGACCCTCGCCGAGGCCCTCGACGAGGCGGCCGCGCAGGGTCCGGAGGCCGCGGCGCTGGTGGCGGCCGTCCGGGCGGCCTGACGGGCGCGGGCCGCGGGCCGCCACCACAGGCCGCGGGCCGCCACCACAGGCCGCCGCCGTCACCGCGCCTGCCGCCGCGACCGCTACCGCCACCACCGCGCCTGCCGCCTCACCGCGACCGCTACCGCCACCACCGCGCCTGCCGCCGCACCGCGACCGCCAGCACCGCCACCGCGACCGCTGCCGCGCCGCGGAATAACGAGTGCGGCCGGAGCAGCCGTCCTCGGTACGATGACCGCGGCCGAGAGGCGCGACGCCGCACGCCGTGCAACCCGCTGCGGGCACGGCGCACCGGGCCGCCCGGCCGCCGAAACCTGTTCGCGGGCGCCCGGCCGGTGCCCGCCGGAGACATGGGAGCATCCCAGGATGACTCGACAGTTGATCACCAGCGCGCTTCCGTACATCAACGGGATCAAGCACCTGGGCAACATGGTCGGGTCGATGCTCCCGGCGGACGTCTACTCCCGCTACCTGCGCCAGCGCGGCCACGAGGTGCTGTTCATCTGCGCCACCGACGAGCACGGCACCCCCGCCGAACTGGCCGCCCAGGAGGCGGGCCTGCCGGTCGCCGAGTTCTGCGCCCGGGCGCACGACCAGCAGCGGGCGATCTACGACGGCTTCCGGCTCTCCTTCGACTTCTTCGGGCGCAGCTCGTCCCCGCAGAACCGCGAGATCACCCAGGAGATCGCCCGGGAGCTGCACGCCAACGGCTTCATCGAGGAGCGCTCCGTCCGCCAGGTGTACTCCAACGCCGACGGCCGCTTCCTGCCGGACCGCTACATCGTCGGCACCTGCCCGCACTGCGGCTACGACAAGGCGCGCGGCGACCAGTGCGAGAACTGCACCCGGGTGCTCGACCCGACCGACCTGGTGGAGCCGCGCTCGGCCATCAGCGGCAGCTCCGACCTGGAGGTCCGCGAGACCAAGCACCTCTTCCTGCTGCAGTCGCGGCTGACCGACGAGGTGGAGCGGTGGATCGGGGCGCACGGCGACGACTGGCCGGTGCTCGCCTCCTCGATCGCCCACAAGTGGCTCACCGAGGGCCTCCAGGACCGCGCGATCACCCGCGACCTGGAGTGGGGCGTGCCCGTCCCGGCCGACACCTGGCCGGAGCTGGCCGCCGAGGGCAAGGTCTTCTACGTCTGGTTCGACGCCCCGATCGAGTACATCGGCGCGACCAAGGAGTGGGCCGACGCGGCCCCGGCCGGCGAGCTGCGGGACTGGAAGTCCTGGTGGTACGAGGCCGACGAGACCGTCCGCTACACCGAGTTCATGGCGAAGGATAACGTCCCGTTCCACACGGTGATGTTCCCGGCGACCCTCCTCGGCTCCCGGCAGCCGTGGAAGAAGGTCGACTACGTCAAGGCGTTCAACTGGCTGACGTACTACGGCGGCAAGTTCTCCACCAGCCAGAAGCTCGGCATCTTCACCGATGTCGCGCTGGAGCTGCTGCCGGCCGACTACTGGCGCTACTTCCTGATGGCGCACGCCCCCGAGTCGGACGACTCCAGCTTCACCTGGGACCTCTTCGCCTCGGTCGTCAACAAGGACCTCGCCGACACCTTCGGCAACTTCGTCAACCGGGTGCTCTCCTTCAGCCGCAAGCGCTTCGGCGACGCCGTCCCGGCCGGCCACCCGGCCGGTGAGCCGGAGGCCCGTCTCGGCGAGACCGTCGCAGGGCTGCTGGCCGAGTACGAGGCCAACCTGGAGGCGCTCAACTTCCGCAAGGCGGCGCAGAGCCTGCGCGCCCTGTGGAGCGCGGGCAACTCCTACCTGGACGAGAAGGCGCCCTGGCTGCAGGCCAAGACCGACCTCGACGCCGCCGCGCTGACCCTGCGCACCGCGATGAACCTCATCCACCTGTACGCGGTCGTCTCGGAGCCGTTCCTCCCGGCGGCGGCGCAGACCGTCCGGGCGGCCTTCGAGCTGCCCGGGGACACCCACACCTGGATCGGTGCCGACCGGGCCCGCGCCCTGGACCTCGTCCCGGCCGGGACGCCGTTCACCGTGCCGCCGGTGCTCTTCGCCAAGATCACCGACGAGGACCTGGCCGCCTGGACCGCCCGCTTCGGCGGCGAGCCGACCCCGGCCTGACCCCCGCGCACCACGGCCGGGCGCCGGTTCCCCGCTCCTCGCGGGGGCCGGCGC
>NZ_JBSGXP010000111.1:0-28198 GCF_053610105.1 Kitasatospora sp. NPDC054939
ACCCTGATCAGGGTCGGCGGC
This sequence comes from Kitasatospora sp. NPDC054939, assembly GCF_053610105.1. NCBI lineage: Bacteria > Bacillati > Actinomycetota > Actinomycetes > Kitasatosporales > Streptomycetaceae > Kitasatospora > Kitasatospora sp. NPDC054939. Next base: position 22 of record NZ_JBSGXP010000111.1, read on the forward strand.
CGATCGCCGTGGATGTGGAGCTTAGGAGACTCGAACTCCTGACATCTGCCTTGCAAAGGCAGCGCTCTACCAACTGAGCTAAAGCCCCGCGACAGCACTGCGCGCGCCGTCGGGCACTAGCGTACCGGTTCTCGCCGCGGATCCGGTGCGGAGCCCCGGCAACCGGTGTCGGGCAGCGGTCGGCCCAGCCCGTGACTGGGCCGACCGGCCCGTGGGGCGCCCCGCAGGGGCACCCGAAGATCGTCGGTCGTCAGACCGTCAGCGGCTCAGCGGCCGGCCGGGACCGGGTCGGTGGCCTCGGTCCACAGGTCCTGCTCGGCGCGGTCGGCCTGGACCTGACGGTAGACAAAGAAGCCGCCGAGGGCGACCAGGGCGACCAGGAGAAGCTTCTTCACCGCGGGACCTCGTCCTTCTTGCGTTGTGGACTCGACAGCCGTGCTCCGGCCGGACCGGCCGGGCGACGAGTCCATGATTGTTTCGAGCGCGAACGGGCTGCCGGATGGATGCCAGACCGCCCTTGCGGCCGATGATACACACCGGTGTCCCAATCGTGACCAGCCACCGCTGCGTCCAACCGTCCGCTCCGGTCGGCGGATTGACGCCGTACTTCCTGTCGTACGGTCGGCCCGCCGATCACTCCGGCGGACGCACCACGACCACCCGGCCGGACTCCAGGTCCACCCGGGTCCGCGGCGGCGCCCCGTCGCCCTCCTCGTCCCGCAGCATCAGGCTCGTCCGGCGCTGGTCCAGCTCGTTCTGCTTGCCCGCCGCGAACTGCGCGTGCAGCTGTTCGAACCCGGTCGCCGAGATCTGGCCCTCGCGGCCCGTACCCCGCCAGGGCACCCACCGCGACCGCCGGGCCCGCAGCGCCAGCTGGTCCAGGAAGGCGAGCGCCACCAGCGCACAGACCAGCCCGGGGATGCTCATCGCGAAGAAGACCGCCACACCGCCACCTCCTCTCCACACGTCCTGCCCGGAGAACCCCCGGGAGGGACGCACGGTTCCGGCTCCGGGAGGGAAGCTGCGGCGGAATGGCGAAGGGCCCGGAGTGAAGATCACTCCGGGCCCTTCGCGTCGGTGGGCCTAACAGGACTTGAACCTGTGGCCTCTTCCTTATCAGGGAAGCGCTCTAACCGTCTGAGCTATAGGCCCTTGCCGCACTGAAAGATTAGCGGACCGAGCGCCGATCTCCCAAATCCGGATCCGAAGGGCTCCCGGCCGGGGCCCCGAGGGCGGTCGCGGCCTGCCCCCCGGAGGCCGTCCGCAGCAGCCACTCCGCGCGGGTGGCGGGGAGCGAGGCGGTGCCGTCGGGGTGGGCCCGGACGGCCAGGACCTGGTTCACCCCGATCCGGTTCTCCTCGAAGGCCAGCGCCGAGGCCGCCATGTACAGCCGCCAGACCCGGGCCCGCCCCCGGCCGACCAGGCGGACCGCCTGCGCCCAGTGCGCCTCCAGGTTGGCGACCCACTCGCGCAGGGTGAGCCCGTAGTGCTCGCGCAGCGCCTCGACGTCCCGGACCTCGAAGCCGGCCTCCTCCAGCCGGGCGACCGTGGCGCCCACCGGGGACAGCTCGCCGTCGGGGAAGACGTAGTGCGCGATGAACGGGCTGGGTCGGTACGGCTCGCCCGGCAGGTCGGGGCGGCGGGAGATCTGGTGGTTGAGCAGCCGCCCGCCGGGGGCCAGCAGCCCGTAGAGCCCCTCGGCGTAGAACCGGTACTGCTCGGAGCCGACGTGCTCGGCCATGCCCACGCTGGAGATCGCGTCGAAGGGGCCGTCCGGGACCTCCCGGTAGTCCTGCAGCCGGATCTCCACCCGGTCGGCGAGACCGGCCTCCTCGACCCGCCGCCGGGCCAGCGCGACCTGCTCCCCGGAGATGGAGACGCCGACCGCGGTGACCCCGTAGTGCTTCGCCGCGTGCAGCACCAGCGAGCCCCAGCCGCAGCCCACGTCCAGCAGGCGCATCCCCGGGTGCAGGCCCAGCTTGCGGCAGATCAGGTCGAGCTTGGCCTCCTGGGCCGCCTCCAGGCTCCTGGCGGCCGGCGTCCAGTACGCGCACGAGTAGACCATCGAGGGGCCCAGCACGAGGCCGTAGAAGTCGTTCCCGACGTCGTAGTGGTGGCTGATCGCGGCGCGGTCCCTCCCGCGGCTGTGCAGCCGGCCCCGGACCGTCCCGGCCTCCTCCGGCGGCGGGGCGGGCGGCAGGCCCAGCCCGCCGGCCCGCAGCACCGCGCCGAGCACCCGGCGGCCCCGGGGGCCGAGGACGTCGCCGGGGCCCAGCCGCAGCTGCCGGATGTCCGGCCGCTCGGAGAAGTGCGCCACGGCCGCCAGGACCTCGTACAGGTCGGTGTCGTGGGCCAGCTCAAGGTCCCCCGAGACGTACGCGCGGGCCAGCCCGAGCTCGTTCGGCTGCCAGAGCAGCCGGCGCACCGCCCGGCGGCTGCGGAGCACCACGGTGGGGGCTCCGGGCGGCCCGGCGGTGCCGCCCGACCAGATCCGCACCCTGAGGGGCAGCGGAGCCCCCAGCAGGCCCTCCAGGGCCTCGACGAGCTCCTCCGCGAGCCGGTCCGCCATCGCGCGCCTCCGTCCAGCCGTCGTCCAGACCAAGCCGTTCACCCGGGCGCGACCGTACCGGCCGCGACCGCGGCCCTGCCGAGCGCCGGACGAGCGCACCAAGCTTTGCCCACCGCCTCCGCCCCGATTCCGGGCGGCGCGCCGGGCGCGGTGGCTGTCACCCGAATGCCAGCGGGCCCCGCAGGCTGCAACAGCCTGCGGGGCCCGAACATTTCCGTCCACGGACGGAAATCTGACGGCGGCTCAGCGCGGGGCGCCGGCCGGTGGGGGGACGGTCAGTCCTCCTCCGCCAGGGTCAGCTCGACGCCGCCGGTGAAACCGGCCGCCGCGTTGTAGATGAAGGCCGACAGCGTCGCCAGCGCGGTCAGCAGCACCACGTCGACCACCGCGATCAGCGAGGTGAAGGTCATCACCTTGCCGAAGCCCACGTAGTCCATGATGTCCAGGCCGCCGGTGGTGTCCGAGCTGGTGACGTCCGTGAGGGTCTTGCCCAGCGAGTCGAAGACGCCGAGCGAGTCCAGCGTCATCCACAGCACCGCCGAGGCCACGATGATGATGATCCCGACCGCCAGCGACAGCAGGAAGCTGACCTTCATCACCGACCACGGGTCGGCCTTGGTCACCCGCAGCCGCGCCTTGCGGGTGCGGCCCAGTCCCCCGCCGACCCCACCGGCCGCACCGGCGGGCGCGGACGCGGCGGCCGGACGGCGGGCCGCGCCGCCGGGCACCGGGGTGCCGCCGGGCGGGGTGTTGCCCACCCGGGTGCCGCGGGCCGGCGTCGGCTGGCCCTTGGCATACGTCGTCGGCTGGGAGAAGCCGCCCGCGCCGGGCGCGGGCGCGCTCGGCGGGGGAGGCGCGGACTGGCCGCCCTGCCCACCGTAGGTCGCCCCGCCGCCCTGGCCGGCTGCGCCGACCGGGGGCATCAGCGAGGTGGACGCGGCCGGGTGCTCGGCCGGCGGCTGCGGCACGCCGTACGCGCCGCCCTGTGCTGCGCCCGGACGGCCGCCCGCGGCGCCTCCTGCAGCACCCGTGGCTCCACTCACCTGGTCCTCCCGCACTTCCCACCAGGGCGTCGGAACCGCCCTGCGTCGTCACTCGTCAGTCGTCACTGCACTGCCTGCACTGCCACCCGCAACGGCCTGCCCGGCGCACAGCGCCCGCACACCGCCGTCGGCCGGCACCGCCGTACCCCTCGGGCACGACGGTACCGGCCCCGACGGTATGGATCAGGCTCCGGCGCCCGCGCCGTCGACCGTCTCCGTACCCTCGCCGACCTCGGCGGACTCGGTGGCAGCCACCTCGTCCTCCGCCGTCTCCTCGTCCTCGGCCTCCGCGTTGCGGGCCATGCCGACCACCGCATCGCGCTTTCCGAGGTTGATCAGTTGGACGCCCATGGTGTCACGTCCGGTTTCACGAACCTCGGAAACCCTGGTCCGAATCACCCCACCCGAGAGGGTGATGGCCATGATCTCGTCGGTCGCGTCGACCACCAGGGCGCCGACCAGCGAGCCGCGGCCCTCGACGATCTTCGCCGCCTTGGTGCCGTAGCCACCGCGGCCCTGGACACGGTACTCGTCCACCCCGGTTCGCTTGGCGTAGCCGCCGTCGGTGGCGGTGAAGACGAAGGTGCCCGGCCGGACCACGTTCATCGACAGCAGCTCGTCGTCCTCGCGGAAGGACATGCCCTTCACGCCCGAGGTGGCGCGGCTCATCGGGCGCAGCGCCTCGTCCGTCGCGGTGAAGCGGATGGACTGCGCCTTCCTGGAGACCAGCAGCAGGTCGTCGTCGGCGGAGACCAGCTCGGCGCCGATCAGCTCGTCGTCCCGGCCCTCGTCGTCCTGGCGCAGGTTGATCGCGATCAGGCCGCCGGAGCGCGGGGAGTCGTAGTCCTTGAGGGCGGACTTCTTCACCAGACCGGCCCGGGTCGCCAGAACGAGGTACGGCTTGTCCTCGTACGTGCGTACCGCCATCACCTGGGTGATGTGCTCCTCCGGCTGGAACGCCAGCAGGTTGGCCACGTGCTGGCCGCGGGCGTCGCGGCCGGCGTCCGGCAGCTCGTAGCCCTTGGCCCGGTAGACCCGGCCCTTGTTGGTGAAGAACAGGATCCAGTTGTGGGTCGTCGTCACGAAGAAGTGGTCGACGATGTCGTCCTGCTTGAGCTGGGCACCGCGCACGCCCTTGCCGCCGCGCTTCTGCGAGCGGTACAGGTCGGAGCGGGTCCGCTTGACGTAGCCGCCGCGGGTGATGGTGACGACGATGTCCTCCTCGGCGATGAGGTCCTCGATGGAGAGGTCGCCGTCGGAGGGGATGAGGGTGGAGCGCCGCTCGTCGCCGTACTTCTCGACGATCGCGGTGAGCTCCTCCGAGATGATCTCCCGCTGGCGGGCGGGGGAGCCCAGGATGACGTTGTACTCGTCGATCTTGCGCTGCAGCTCGTCGTGCTCGTCGGTGATCCGCTGGCGCTCCAGGGCGGCCAGCCGGCGCAGCTGCATCTCCAGGATCGCGTTGGCCTGCAGCTCGTCGATGGAGAGCAGCTCCATCAGGCCGGTGCGGGCCGCGTCGGCGCTGGCCGAGGCCCGGATCAGCGCGATGACCTCGTCGATCATGTCGAGGGCGCGGAGCAGGGCGCGCAGGATGTGCGCGCGCTCCTCCGCCTTGCGCAGCCGGAAGGTGGTCCGGCGGACGATGACGTCGATCTGGTGGTTGACCCAGTGCCGGATGAAGGCGTCCAGCGAGAGCGTGCGCGGCACGCCGTCGACCAGGGCCAGCATGTTGGCGCCGAAGTTGGTCTGCAGGTCGGTGTGCTTGTACAGGTTGTTCAGCACGACCTTGGCGACGGCGTCGCGCTTGAGCACGATCACCAGGCGCTGGCCGGTGCGCGAGGAGGACTCGTCGCGGACATCCGCGATGCCCGCGACGCGGCCGTCCTTGACCAGGTCGGCGATCTTCAGCGCGAGGTTGTCCGGGTTCACCTGGTACGGCAGCTCGGTGATCACCAGGCACTGGCGGCCCTGGATCTCCTCGACCTCGACGACCGCGCGCATCGTGATGGAGCCGCGCCCGGTGCGGTACGCCTCCTCGATGCCGCGGCGGCCGACGATCAGCGCGCCGGTGGGGAAGTCCGGGCCCTTGATCCGCTCGATCAGGGCTTCCAGCAGCTCCTCGTTGGACGCGTCCGGGTGCTCCAGCGCCCAGAGCGCGCCGGAGGCCACCTCGCGCAGGTTGTGCGGCGGGATGTTGGTGGCCATGCCGACCGCGATGCCGGTGGCACCGTTGATCAGCAGGTTGGGGATGCGCGCCGGCAGGACGGTCGGCTCCTGGGAGCGGCCGTCGTAGTTGGCGGCGAAGTCGACGGTCTCCTCGTCGATGTCGCGCATCATCTCCATGGCCAGCGGCATCATCTTGCACTCGGTGTAGCGCATGGCCGCGGCCGGGTCGTTGCCCGGGGAGCCGAAGTTGCCGTTGCCGTCCACCAGCGGCATCCGCAGCGACCACGGCTGGGCCAGGCGGACCACGGTGTCGTAGATCGAGGTGTCGCCGTGCGGGTGGTAGTTGCCCATGACGTCGCCGACGACGCGGGCGCACTTGTAGTAGCCCTTCTCGGGGCGGTACCCGCCGTCGTACATCGCGTAGAGCACGCGGCGGTGCACCGGCTTGAGGCCGTCGCGGACCTCGGGCAGCGCGCGGCTCACGATCACGCTCATCGCGTAGTCGAGGTACGAGCGCTGCATCTCGGTTTCGAGCTCGATCGGCTCGACCCGCAAGGTCACCGCGGCGGTTTCCTCGGGGGTCTCGGGCTGCTCGCCTTCGGGACGGTTGTCGTCGACCACTGGTGGTCAGTTTCCTTTCACGCGGACTGGTACGTGCGGGGCCCTCGGGGAGGCGTCACACGTCCAGGAAGCGGACGTCCTTGGCGTTGCGCTGGATGAAGGAGCGGCGGGCCTCGACGTCCTCGCCCATCAGGACGGAGAACAGGTCGTCGGCGCGGGCGGCGTCCTCCAGGGTGACCTGGAGCAGCAGGCGGTGGGCCTGGTCCATGGTGGTGACCCGGAGCTCCTCTGCGTTCATCTCGCCGAGGCCCTTGAACCGCTGGATCGCGTCGTCCTTCGGCAGCCGGCGCCCGGCGGCCACGCCCGCCGCGATCACGGCGTCGCGCTCGCGGTCGGAGTAGACGTACTCGAAGTCGTCCTTGCCCCACTTGATCTTGTACAGCGGCGGCATCGCCAGGTAGACGTAGCCGGCCTCGACCAGCGGCCGCATGAAGCGGAACAGCAGGGTGAGCAGCAGGGTGCGGATGTGCTGCCCGTCGACGTCGGCGTCCGCCATCAGGACGATCTTGTGATAGCGGAGCTTGGACTCGTCGTAGTCCTCCTGGATACCGCAGCCGAAGGCCGAGATGAGCGCCTGGACCTCGGTGTTCTGCAGGACCTTGTCGATCCGGGCCTTCTCGACGTTCAGGATCTTGCCGCGGATCGGCAGGATGGCCTGGATGCGCGGGTCGCGGCCCTGCTTGGCGGAGCCGCCGGCGGAGTCACCCTCGACGATGAAGATCTCGCACTCGGCCGGGTCCTTCGACTGGCAGTCGCTGAGCTTGCCCGGCAGCGAGGCGGACTCCAGCAGGCCCTTGCGGCGGGTGAGGTCGCGGGCCTTGCGGGCGGCGACGCGCGCGGTGGCGGCCTGGATGGACTTGCGGATGATGTCCGCGGCCTCGTTGGGGTTGCGGTCCAGCCAGTCGTTGAGGTGCTCGTGGACGACCTTCTGGACGAAGGTCTTCGCCTCGGTGTTGCCGAGCTTGTCCTTGGTCTGGCCCTCGAACTGCGGCTCGCCGAGCTTGACCGAGATGATCGCGGTCAGACCCTCGCGGATGTCCTCGCCGGAGAGGTTGTCGTCCTTCTCGCGGAGCAGCTTCTTGTCGCGCGCGTAGCGGTTCACCAGGCCGGTGAGCGCGGCGCGGAAGCCCTCCTCGTGGGTACCGCCGCCGTGCGTGTGGATGGTGTTGGCGAAGGAGTAGACCCCCTCGGTGTACGAGGAGTTCCACTGCATGGCGATCTCCACCGAGATCGCCTTGTCCTTGTCCTCCGCCTCGAAGTCGATCACCGAGGGGTGGACGGGCTCGCCCTTGCGGGAGTTGAGGTGCGCGACGAAGTCGGCGATGCCGCCGTCGTACTTGTACGTGACGGAGAGCGGCTTGCCCTCCTCGTCGGCGTGCTCGGGGCGCTCGTCGGTCAGCGAGATGGTCAGGCCCTTGTTGAGGAACGCCATCTCCTGGAAGCGCCGGGAGAGCGTCTCGAAGGAATAGACCGTGGTCTCGAAGATGTCCGGGTCGGCCCAGAAGATGACGCTGGTGCCGGTGCGCTCGGTGGCCTCGTGCTTCGCCAGCGGGGCGACCGGGGTGCCGGCCTTGTACTCCTGCGTCCAGCGGTGGCCGTCGGTGTGGATCTCCACCGCCAGCCGGGTGGACAGCGCGTTCACCACGGAGACGCCGACGCCGTGCAGACCGCCGGAGACGGCGTAGCCGCCGTTGCCGAACTTGCCGCCCGCGTGCAGCACCGTCAGCACGACCTCGACGGCGGGCTTGCCCTGGCCGGGCATGATGCCGACCGGGATGCCGCGGCCGTTGTCGTCCACGCGCACGCCGCCGTCGGTCAGGATGGTCACCTGGATGGTGTCCGCGTGCCCGGCCATGGCCTCGTCGACGGAGTTGTCCACGATCTCCTGCACCAGGTGGTGCAGGCCGCGCTCACCGGTCGAACCGATGTACATGCCGGGGCGCTTGCGGACGGCGTCGAGGCCCTCCAGCACCTGGATCGCGCTGGCGTCGTAGGACCTCTCGGACTGGTCGGTCTGGTCTGGGGTCTGGCTGGGGTTGCCGGAATCGGCCACGAAGCGCCCTCTCTGGCACAGCACGGGCCGCATTCCCGCCCCGTGTGGGCGGGCGTGCGACCACGGCGTTTCGACTCGGTTGCCACTAGCAACAGTGTTTGGCTCCCAGTCTACCGGTACGACTGACAGAGATGGGCGTTTGGCAGCCTCTGAGGGCAGATATGCCGCCCTGAATCCCCTCTGCACATGTCCCGATACTCGACCCGGGGGCCCAGAGCGCCAGGAAGGGCCGTCAGCGGTTCCGGAAGATCCGCATCCGCCGGCCCGGCGGACCGCCCGGCTCACCCGAAGGTGTCACCCGGCCCCTTGCTCCCCGGGGCGCGCAGCCGCCCGTAGCCGCGGACCGGCGCGGCCGGGCCCAGCACCTTGATCGACCGGACCGTGCCGTGCCCCAGCTCCTGGTTCAGCCGGGCCACCAACTGCCGTGCGAGCCACCTCAGTTGCGTGGCCCAGGCGGTGGAGTCGCACTGCACGGTGAGCACCGCGCTCGCGTCGTCGTACGAGGTGGGCTCGCAGTGCGCGGCGATGTCCGGGCCGACGATCTGGCCCCAGCGGCCCATCACCCCGCCGACCGCCGCCGGCGACTCCCAGCCGCGCTCGGTCAGCAGCCGGTTCAGCGCGGCACCCAGCGGCACCGGGTCGCGGCCGTCCGAGCGCGCCCCGCTGCGCAGTCCCTGCCGCTTGGCCTCGCGCTTCTCCCTGACCTGCTCGCCGCGCTCCCTGGCCTGGGCGCGGGCGGCCCGCAGGGCGGACCGGGCCAGGTCGGCGCCGCTGAGCCCGGGCGCGGGCTGCGGGTCGGACGGGGCGGGCGACGGGGACGCCGACGGTTCGAGGGCGGGCTGCTGGGCCGGCTCGCTCACGGCGGTCTCCTCTCCGCGGGGCCGCGGCTCCGCGGACCGCCGCCCCGATCCGTTGTCCCCAGGCTGTGGACAACGCCGAGCGGTCCAGGGTACGGGAGGGGCGGGGCCGACGGCGCGGACGGGAGTCACCGGGCGGGACGGGACGGGCCCGGAGCCGGGCGCAGGACGTACAGGTGTACGGGTACGAGCCGACGTCCGGGTGGGTACGGGCGGGCGTGCGGGTACGGGCGGGTGCGGCCTCAGGCGTCGACGCGCTGCACCGCGCCGTCGGACACCGCGTAGCGGGCCCCGGCCAGCGCCTTGGGCACGTCCTCGGCCACCGCGGCGGTCACCAGCACCTGCTCGCCGCCCGCGACCAGCTCCGCCAGGCGGTCCCGGCGGGCGGCGTCCAGTTCGGCGAAGACGTCGTCCAGGATCAGCACCGGCTCCCCGCCGTCCGCCCGCAGCAGCTCGTACGAGGCCAGCCGCAGCGCCAGCGCGTACGACCAGGACTCGCCGTGGCTGGCGTAGCCCTTGGCGGGCAGCGGGCCGAGTCTGAGCACCAGCTCGTCGCGGTGCGGGCCGACCAGGGTGAGGCCGCGCGCGACCTCCTGCGGGCGCACCGCCTGCAGGGCCTCCAGCAGCTGCTCCTCGGCCTGCTCGCGGCTGGTCGGCAGCGCGCCCTCGAAGGAGCTGCGGTACTCCAGGACGGTCTCGCCGCCGCCCGGGGCGAGCCGGCCGTACGCCTCGGAGACCAGCGGCTGGAGGGCGGCGACCAGCTGGATCCGGAACGCCGTCAGCTCGGCGCCGGCCCGGGCGAGGTGGCCGTCCCAGACCTCCAGGGTGGAGAGGTCGGCGCCCTTGCCGCCACCGGACCTGCGGGCCGCCGCGGCGGTCTTGAGCAGGGCGTTGCGCTGCTTGAGGACCCGTTCGTAGTCCTGCCGCACCCCGGCCAGGCGGGGGGCGCGGGCGGTCAGCAGCTCGTCCAGGAAGCGGCGCCGCTCACCGGGGTCGCCCTTCACCAGCGCGAGGTCCTCGGGGGCGAACAGCACCGTCCGCAGCAGGCCCAGGACGTCCCGCGGGCGGACGTTGTCGGAGCGGTTGATCCGGGCCCGGTTGGCCTTGCCCGGGGTGATCTCCAGCTCGACCAGGGTGGTCCGGGAGCCGGCCACCACGGAGGCCCGGACGACGGCCCGTTCGGCCCCGAGCCGGATCAGCGGGGCGTCGGTGGCGACCCGGTGGCTGCCCAGGGTCGCCACGTAGCCGATCGCCTCGACCAGGTTGGTCTTGCCCTGGCCGTTGGGCCCGACGAAGGCCGTCACACCCGGGTCGAGGGGCACCTCGGCCCGGGTGTACGAACGGAAGTCGGCGAGCGACAGGTGCGCGACATGCATGGCTGTGGACTGCGCCCGCCTTCTGTGGATGCGCCGGTCGGCGACCGGTGACGACTACTTCGACTCGACCGCGTGGCCGCCGAACTGGTTGCGCAGCGCGGCGATCATCTTCATCTGCGGCGAGTCGTCCTGGCGCGAGGCGAAGCGGGCGAACAGCGAGGCGGTGATCGCCGGCAGCGGCACGGCGTGGTCGATGGCGGCCTCGACCGTCCAGCGGCCCTCGCCCGAGTCGGCGGCCCAGCCGCGCAGCTTGGCCAGGTGCTCGTCCTCGTCCAGCGCGCGGACGGCGAGGTCCAGCAGCCAGGAGCGGATGACCGTGCCCTCCTGCCAGCTGCGGAAGACCTCGCGCACGTCGGTGACCTCGGGGGCCGCCTCCAGCAGCTCCCAGCCCTCGGCGAAGGCCTGCATCATCGCGTACTCGATGCCGTTGTGGACCATCTTGGCGAAGTGGCCGGCGCCGACCGCGCCCGCGTGCACCGAGCCGAAGTCGCCGGCCGGCTTGAGGGCGTCGAAGACCGGGCGGACCTTCGCCACGTGCTCGGCGTCGCCGCCGTACATCAGCGCGTAGCCGTTCTCCAGGCCCCAGACGCCGCCGGAGACGCCGCAGTCGACGAAGCCGATGCCCTTCGCGGCCAGCGCCTCGGCGTGCTTGATGTCGTCGGTCCAGCGGGAGTTGCCGCCGTCCACCACGACGTCACCGGGGGAGAGCAGCTCGGCGAGCTCGTCGACGGTCGCCTGGGTCGCGGCACCGGCGGGCACCATCACCCAGACCACCCGGGGGCCCTGGAGCTTGGTGACGAGCTCCTGGAGGCTCTCGACGTCGGAGATGTCAGGGTTGCGGTCGTAGCCGATGACGGTGTGGCCGGCGCGGCGGATCCGCTCGCGCATGTTGCCGCCCATCTTGCCGAGACCGATGAGGCCGAGCTCCATGACCAAGTCCTTACCTGTGGTGACGTGCCTGCCGGCGGCGCCCTTGCCGCACAGCCCTGAGCCTACGCGCTGGAGCGGCACGGCCTCCCGCGGTCGGAGCCCGACCGGGGGAGGCCGTCCACAGGTTGTGCACAGCCTGTGGGCAACTGCACGGGACCGCGGAACCGGGATCAGCCCGAGAGGCGGACCGGCATGATCAGGTACTGGTAGGCCTCGTCCGCCTCGGCGTCCACCGCGGCCTTGCCGCTGAGCAGGGCCGGCTTGGTCGGGGTGGTGAAGCTCAGCTGGGCGAAGGGGGAGTCGATGGCCTTGAGGCCCTCCTCCAGGTAGCCCGGGTTGAAGGCGATCGAGATGTCGTCGCCCTCCAGGTCCGCGTCGATCCGCTCGGTGGCCTGGGCGTCGTCGCCCGAGCCGGCCTCCAGGGTCAGCACGCCCTGCTCGAAGTTGAGCCGGACCGGGGTGTTGCGCTCGGCGACCAGCGAGACGCGCTTCAGCGCCTCCAGGAAGGGCTGCGTCTGGATCGCGGCGATCGCGCTGAACTCGGTCGGGAAGAGGCTGCGGAACTTGGGGAACTCGCCCTCCAGCAGGCGGGTGGTCGTCCGCCGGCCGGCGCCCTCGAAGCCGATCAGGCCCTCGCCCGCGCCGCCCGAGGAGAGCGCGATGGAGACGGTGTCGCCGCTGCCCAGGGACTTCGCGATGTCCTGGAGGGTCTTGGCGGGCACCAGGGCGACCGCGGAGATGTCCGGCTGCTCGGGCTTCCACAGCAGCTCGCGGACGGCGAAGCGGTAGCGGTCGGTGGCGGCCAGGGTGATCCGGTCGCCCTCGATCTCGACCCGCACACCGGTGAGCACCGGCAGGGTGTCGTCCCGGCCGGCGGCCACGGCGGCCTGGCTCACAGCGGAGGCGAAGACGTCCCCGGAGACGGTGCCGGTCGCGGTGGGCATCGCGGGCAGGGCGGGGTACTCGTCCACCGGGAGGGTGGGGAGGGTGAACCGGGAGCTGCCGCAGACCACGCTGACCCGCTGGCCGTCGGTGGAGATCTCCACCGGCCGGTTCGGCAGGTTGCGCGAGATGTCGTTCAGCAGCCGGCCGGAGACCAGGACGGTGCCGGACTCCTCGACGTCGGCCTCCAGCTCGACCCGGGCCGAGACCTCGTAGTCGAAGCCGGAGAGCGCCAGGCTGCCCTCCTGCGCGGTCAGCAGCAGGCCGGCCAGCACCGGCACCGGCGGCCGTGCCGGGAGGCTGCGGGCAGCCCAGGCCACCGCCTCCGCGAGGACGTCACGCTCCACCCGGAACTTCACCGGTAACCGCCTCCTGGATCGAGCGCTCCCGCTCGCAAGTCTCTGGTTCGTCTGATCTTGATCGTCGGTGCGCCTGACCGCCGAGCGCTGCCGCTCCGCTTCCAGTCGCCGAGGACAGTCTGACGTACTCCACCGACAGACGGGGCAGACGGGCGGAAGCAGACCCGAACGGATGTCGGGTTCGTGTTGTCCACAGATTTCGGGCCGACCTGCTTTTGAACGAGTCCAGGGGTCTATAGGTGTAGTGGTAGTAGTAGGGCCTGTGGAAACCGTGGATAACCCTGTTTGCGCAGGTCAGGCCAGGTTTTTTGTCCACATGCCCTGTGGACCCCGGTTGTGGACGGACACGCGCCGCTGTGGACAGCTCAGCGTTACCCACAGCCCACGGTGAGTATCCACAGGTTATCCCCAGGCCCGTCCCCAGATCCGGGGCCGGTTATCCACGGGCGCCGGTCAACATCACGTGACGCCTTTCACACCAGGGTATGAACGACGGGGCAATGTTGTCGAACTGTGGACACGCCTGTGGAGAACCTGGGGATAACCCCCGCTCCCCTGGGGACAACCGGTGGACAACCCGATCGGCCCACTGACGGGCCGCCAATTGTCCACACCCTGTGGATAACCGTTGTGCACAAGTCCACAGGGGTCTGACCTGCGCCGAAGAGCGTAGCCCGGACGGGCCTGTGGAGGAATTCTGGATAACTCCCGGTCCGGGGGCCTGTGGACGGTGGAGAACCCGCCCGGCCTGTGGATTCCGGCCCCCGGCGCCGACCGGGTTCGAATCACCGGTCAGATGTTCGGTACGCGCTGTGGACTGGCGTTCCGTCCGCTGCGCCATCCCTGCCCGCCGCCCGGCCCGCGCACACCTGTGGATACGCCGGAGGGGCGCCAGGACGGCTCCTGACGCCCCTCCGGGGCTGCTGCGGGGCTGCTACGGGCGGCGGGGCCGCCGCGCGCTAGCTCTTGATGCGGTTGGTGAGTTCGGTGACCTGGTTGTAGATGGAGCGCCGCTCGGCCATCAGCGAGCGGATCTTCCGGTCCGCGTGCATCACCGTGGTGTGGTCGCGCCCGCCGAACTGCGCGCCGATCTTCGGCAGCGACAGGTCGGTCAGCTCCCGGCAGAGGTACATGGCGATCTGGCGGGCCGTCACCAGCACCCGGCTGCGCGAGGATCCGCAGAGGTCGTCCACGCCGAGGCCGAAGTAGGCCGCGGTCTGCTGCATGATCAGCTGCGCGGTGATCTCCGGGCCGGCGTCCTCGTCCCCGCCCGGGATGAGGTCCTTGAGGACGATGCCGGCCAGCTCCAGGTCGACCGGCGCCCGGTTGAGGTTGGCGAAGGCGGTGACCCGGATCAGCGCGCCCTCCAGCTCCCGGATGTTCCGGGTGATCCGGGAGGCGATGAACTCCAGCACGTCGGCCGGGGCGTTCAGCTGCTCCTGGATCGCCTTCTTGCGCAGGATCGCGATCCGGGTCTCCAGCTCCGGCGGGGTGACGTCGGTGATCAGTCCCCACTCGAAGCGGTTGCGCAGCCGGTCCTCCAGGGTGGTCAGCAGCCGGGGCGGCCGGTCGGAGGAGAGCACGATCTGCTTGTTGGCGTTGTGCAGGGTGTTGAAGGTGTGGAAGAACTCCTCCTGCGTGGACTCCTTGCTCGCGAGGAACTGGACGTCGTCCACGAGCAGGATGTCCATGTCCCGGTAGCGCTTGCGGAAGGTGTCCGCCTTGCCGTCCCGGATCGAGTTGATGAACTCGTTGGTGAACTCCTCGGAGGACACGTAGCGCACCCGGGTGCCCGGGAACAGGCTGCGCGAGTAGTGCCCGATGGCGTGCAGCAGGTGGGTCTTGCCCAGCCCGGACTCGCCGTAGATGAACAGCGGGTTGTACGCCTTGGCCGGGGCCTCGGCGACCGCCACCGCCGCCGCGTGCGCGAAGCGGTTGCTCGCGCCGATCACGAAGGTGTCGAAGAGGTACTTGGGGTTCAGCCGGGCGGCCGGCTCGTCCTTGCGGGAGCCGCCGGCCGGGGGAGCGCCGGGCGGCGCCGGCACCCCGGGCACCGCCGGACGGTCGGTGGCGCGCTCGACGGGCTTCTCGGTGCCGCGGCCGGCCCCGGGCCGGGCCCCGGCCGAGCGGCGGCCGGCGCCGGTGCGCGGGTGCTCGTTCGGGCCCGGGCCGTACGCGCCGCCGAACAGGTCGCCCTGGGTGGTGGCCGGCGGGCCGGGCAGGGGCCGGGGGGCCGGTCGCTGGGCGGGGGCCTCCGACTCGCGGTAGCCGCCCGGCTCCGGGTAGCCCGGGGACTGCTCGGGGTAGCCGGGGCCGTCCTCCCATGCGGGCCGGCGGGCCGGTCCGCCGTACGGGGAGGCCGGGGGCTGCTCGTAGCCGCCGTCGTCGTAGCGGTCGCGCTCGTAGCCCGGCTCGTCGTACTTCTGCTCGTAGCCCTGGTCGTACGGCTGCTCGTAGGGGCGCTCGTACGACGGGCGCCCGTACTCGCCGCCCTCGCCGGGGTAGGGCTCGCCGCCGGGGTACGGTTCGGCGGCCGGCGGCTCGGCGGGGGCGGGGGAGGTGGGGACGGCGTTGGCGTCGACCATGACGGCGATCCGTACCGGCCGGTTCAGCTCGCGGCTGAGCGCGTCGGTCAGCTGGGGGAGGAGCCGGCCCTCCAGCACCTGCTTGGCCCGCTCGTTGGGGGTCGCCAGCAGGGCGGTGTCGTGCATCATCCACATCGGCTGGGTGCGCTGCACCCACTGCTTGTCCATCTCCCCGATGTCCGGGTCGTTGACCAGCCGCTCGACGACCCTCGCCCAGACCGGGACGAGGTCGCTGTTGACATCAGCCACTGGTGCACGCTTTCTCGGTTCCCCGCGGCTCCAGCAGGGGGGTGGTGGATCGGGAGACTGTGGATCTGCCGGGGCCCTCGGGGCCGGTGCTTCGGTCGGCCGGGGTTTCGAAGAACAAACCAGACAAGTCCTGCAACGGTAGTCAGCGAACAGAGCCGATTCAAGTCGTTGTCCACAGGCTGTGGGCAGCGGACTCGGTGAACGGCTGGTTTGACCCTCGCGCCCCGTCCCGCGTACCGTAACCAGGTCGAGTTGTCGATGGCCGCTGCCGCATGTCCGCGGGTCCGCCCGCTCCATAAGGCGCGCAGCACGGGCGCCGTGGATTGCCTCAACCCCAGCCGAACTGGGGTGATGGGCCGGATTTCCGAATCGGGGAGATCACGCGGACGCACGGTGACGGCCAAGCGACTTCCCGTCATCCTACGATTTGTCTCAGGAGCCCCCGAGTGAGCAAGCGCACCTTCCAGCCGAACAACCGTCGTCGCGCCAAGACCCACGGCTTCCGGCTGCGGATGCGTACCCGCGCCGGCCGCGCCATCCTGGCTGCCCGCCGTGGCAAGGGCCGCGCCAGCCTGTCCGCCTGATCCGCGCCAGAGTCTGTTGTGCTGCCCTCCGAGAATCGGCTGCGGCGGCGCCAGGACTTCGCGACCGCGGTGAAACGCGGTCGCCGGGCCGGTCGGCCCCTACTGGTCGTCCATCTCAGCAGAGACGGTGACCCGAAGGGGCCGACCGACCGGACCAGCGACTCCCGCCCGCACGTCGCCGAGGGGACTCCTTCGGCGCGTGCGGGTTTCGTCGTGAGCAAGGCTGTCGGCCCGGCGGTCGTGCGCAACCTGGTGAAACGCCGGTTGCGCCATCTCGTGCGTGATCGTCTGTCCAGGCTGCCCGCCGGTAGCCTGATAGTGGTGCGTGCGCTGCCCCAGGCCGCGACCGCCTCGTACCAGGACCTCGAACACGACCTGGACGCGGCGCTCAAGCGGCTGCTCAGGGTGGAGCCCGCCGCGACGGCGCCGACGGGAGCAGGGCGATGAAGTACCTGCTGATGGGTCTGATCAGGGTCTACCAGTGGACCATCAGCCCACTGCTCGGTCCGGTCTGCCGCTATTACCCCTCCTGCTCGCACTACGGCTACGAGGCCGTCAAGGTGCACGGGGCGGTGAAGGGCGGCGGCCTGACCGTCTGGCGCATTCTGCGCTGCAATCCGTGGACGCCCGGCGGTGTGGACCACGTCCCGCCCCGCAAGCGTCCGGTGTGGCACCGCCGGCTGCGCGATCTGCTCAACCGCAGGTCGGCGGCCGATCGGGTGGAGACCGCACCCCCCGCCGGTCCGGACCCCGAGGGCCCGGCGACCATTGGCCGTGCGGCCGATCCCACTGTCCAAGGAGCCTGACCGGTGACCTTCTCCTTCCTGAATCCCCTGTACACAGCGGTGTCCTGGATCATCGTCCAGTTCCACTCGCTGTTCAGCCACGTCTTCGACCCGGACGGTGGTTGGGCCTGGGGTCTCTCCATCGTGATGATGGTGGTCGTCATCCGGATCTGCCTGATCCCGCTCTTCGTGAAGCAGATCAAGGCGACCCGGGCCATGCAGGCGATCCAGCCGAAGATGAAGGCCATCCAGGAGCGCTACAAGAACGACCGGCAGCGCCAGTCCGAAGAGATGATGAAGCTGTACAAGGAGGCGGGTACCAACCCGTTCTCCAGCTGCCTTCCCATCCTCGTGCAGGCGCCGTTCTTCACCGCCCTCTACGGTGTGCTGGCCAAGGTCGCCGAGCACGAGCCGATCGGCGTCATCGACGGCACCCTGCTCGACAGCGCCGCGCAGGCCCACATCTTCGGTGCCCCGCTCTCGGCGACCTTCGTCGGCAGTGACGACGTCAGCGTCAAGATCGTCGTCGCCGTGATGATCGTCCTGATGTCGCTGTCGCAGTTCGTCACCCAGCGCCAGCTGATGACCAAGAACATGGACCTCACGGTCAAGACGCCGTTCATGCAGCAGCAGAAGATGCTGATGTACGTCTTCCCGATCCTGTTCGCCGTCATGGGCATCAACTTCCCCGTCGGTGTCCTGGTCTACTGGCTGACCACCAACGTCTGGTCCATGGGCCAGCAGCTGATCGTCATCCGCAACAACCCGACGCCCGGCAGCAAGGCCTGGGACGAGCGCCAGGACCGCATGAAGAAGGCCGGCCGGATCGCCCCGGACGGCTCCGTGATCAAGCGCCCGCTGTTCGGCCTGCTGCCCCCGAAGAAGACCGAGGCCACCGCCGCCGAGGTCGTCGAGGAGTCGGTGCAGGCGCGCCGCCAGCAGCCGCGCCGCCAGAGCAAGTCCCAGCGCCAGCACGGCGGCGCCGCGCCGACCACCAGCCTGACCAAGGACGCCCCGGCCCCGGCCGAGGAGCCCGCGGAGACCGGGACCGCCGACAGCAAGGCCGAGACCGCCGACGCCAAGCCGGCGGGCGCCAAGCAGCCGGCCGGACGCTCCGGCGGCACCCGGCCGGGCCAGCGCCAGCAGCCCCGGCGCGGCGGCCAGGGCGGCCAGCGGCCGAAGAAGAAGTCCTGACCGGCCCCGGATTGTCAGCGGCCCCCCGATCCTCGTATCCGGCCCACCATCCGGGCCTCATCTCCGAAGGAGTCCATCAGTGACGGAAGGCACCACCTCCGCCGTCGAGGCCGAGGCCGCCGCCAGCGCCGACGAGAGCCTCATCCCCCGTCTGGAGCAGGAGGGCGACATCGCGGCGGACTACCTGGAGGGTCTGCTCGACATCGCGGACCTCGACGGTGACATCGACATGGACGTCGAGGGCGACCGCGCCTTGGTGTCCATCGTCAGCGACGGCAACGACCGGGCCCTGCAGCGCCTGGTGGGCCAGGACGGCGAGGTGCTGGAGGCCCTGCAGGAGCTGACCCGGTTGGCTGTCCACCGGGAGACCGGCGAGCGCAGCCGCCTCATGCTGGACATTGCCGGCTTCCGGGCCCGCAAGCGCTCCGAGCTGGCCGAGCTGGGCGCCCAGGCGGCCGAGCAGGTCAAGGGCACCGGCGAGCAGGTCAAGCTGCGGCCGATGACGCCCTTCGAGCGCAAGGTCGTCCACGACGCGGTGGCGGCGGCCGGACTGCGCAGCGAGTCCGAGGGCGAAGAGCCCCAGCGGTGCGTGGTCGTGCTGCCGGGCTGAGTCCCGAGACCGGGCGAGTGAGCGAGTCACAGACCCCGTCCGCCTCGTGCGGGCGGGGTCGTCGTCCCTCGGGAGTGCCCCGGGGGAGACCGACCCGGGACTGATGTTTCACGTGGAACAGTGCGGAGAGCGGGTCGGTGGATCCGGGGAGCGGAGAGGCTGAGATGGACACGGAGCGTGGGGCTGCCGAGGAGCCCGGCACGGGCACTGAGGAGCCGGCTGTCGAAGCCGTGACGCCCGATGCCCCGGCTGCCGATGCCCAGGCTGCCGAGGCGCCGGTCGTCGAGGGGCCGGGCGAGGCACCGGCCGTGGCCCGGGAGATCTTCGGGGACCGCTACGAGGCTGCGGTCCGCTACACCGAGCTGCTGGCCACCGCGGGCGTCCAGCGCGGGCTGATCGGCCCCCGCGAGGTGCCCCGGCTCTGGGACCGCCACGTGCTCAACTGCGCGGTGCTCGCCGAACTGCTGCCGCCCGGCTCCACCCTGTGCGACGTCGGCTCGGGTGCCGGCCTGCCCGGCATCCCCGTCGCGCTGGCCCGCCCGGACGTCTCGGTGACCCTGCTGGAGCCGCTGCTGCGCCGGACCACCTTCCTGGAGGAGGTCGTCCGCGAGCTGCGGCTGGAGAACGTCACCGTGCTGCGCGGCCGGGCCGAGGAGATGGTCGGCAAGCTCGCGGTCGACGTGGTGACCGCCCGCGCGGTGGCGCCGCTGGACCGGCTGGCCGGCTGGGGGATGCCGCTGCTGCGTCCGCACGGCCAGATGCTGGCGCTCAAGGGCGACAGCGCGGAGCAGGAGCTGGCCGACAGCCGGGCGGGGCTGGCCAAGCTGGGTGCGGTCGAGTCGTCGGTGATCTCGGTCGGCGAGGGCACCCTGGAGACCTCGACCCGGGTGGTCCAGGTCAAGGCCGGCGAGAGCCCGGGCGGGGTCAGGGCCGCCGCCCGACGGGCGAAGATGGCCCGGGCCGGACGGAACGCGGGCACCGCGGCCCGGAGCGGCGAGCGGGGCCGGGGCGGTCGGCGCCGTCCGCGCTGAACAACTTCCGGTGAACGGGCGGGTGGTCTTCGGCCACCCGCCCGTTGCCGTTCCCGGCCGCGGTTGGGCCGCCCGGGGGCGGGCGCGGTCCGTCGGAGTGTCGCACCGTCAGATTTCCGACAAAGCGGGCATGGTGTTTCACGTGAAACGTCGCTCCATGCTTACCGGAATCCTGAGTCGCAGCCGGGCGGCGACTGTTGCCGCTCCGGTTTCACGTGAAACACTGACCCCCATGCAGGACTCGGAGACCATCGACCAGATCGATGACACGCCCATCGCGCGTGCCGCCCAGGCCGCCGTCCAGGCGATCGGGCGGGCCGGCGAGGGGCTTCCCAGGCCCGCCGCCACCCGGGTGATCGTGGTCGCCAACCAGAAGGGCGGGGTGGGCAAGACCACCACCACCGTCAACCTCGCCGCCTCGCTCGCCATGCACGGGCTGCGCGTCCTGGTCGTCGACCTCGACCCGCAGGGCAACGCCTCCACCGCCCTCGGCATCGACCACCACGCCGACGTGCCGTCGATCTACGACGTGCTGGTCGACGGCAAGCCGCTGGCCGACGTGGTGCAGCCGGTCGTGGACGTCGAGGGCCTGTTCTGCTGCCCCGCGACCATCGACCTGGCCGGCGCCGAGATCGAGCTGGTCTCCCTGGTCGCCCGGGAGAGCCGCCTGCAGCGCGCCATCGCCGCGTACGAGCAGCCGCTGGACTACATCCTCATCGACTGTCCGCCCTCGCTCGGCCTGCTCACGGTGAACGCCCTGGTGGCCGGCCAGGAGGTGCTGATCCCGATCCAGTGCGAGTACTACGCGCTGGAGGGCCTCGGCCAGCTGCTCCGCAACGTCGAGCTGGTCCGTGCGCACCTGAACCCGGTGCTGCACGTCTCGACCATCCTGCTCACCATGTACGACGCGCGCACCCGTCTGGCGGCCCAGGTCGCCGAGGAGGTCCGGACGCACTTCCCGCAGGAGGTGCTGAGCACCGCGATCCCGCGGTCGGTCCGCGTCTCCGAGGCGCCGAGCTACGGGCAGACCGTCCTCACCTACGACCCGGGCTCCACCGGGGCGCTCTCCTACCTGGAGGCCGCCCGGGAGCTGGCGATGCGGGCGGTGACCGCCGAGAGCGGCGGACCGCTGGTGGGCCAGCAGCGCGGTACGGGGCACACTGCCCCGATGGCACAGCACAGCAGCACGACGGAGGGCAATCGGTGAGTGGTCGCAGGGCTCTGGGACTCGGACGCGGACTGGACGCGCTGATCCGCACGCCCGTACAGGTGGGCGACGGGGGAGCGGTGGAGCCGGCGGGGTCGTCGCCGGTGCCGGTCGGGACGGTGCCCGCGGCCCGCTTCGCCGAGCTGCCGCCGGACCTGATCGCGCCGAACCCGCGCCAGCCGCGCCAGGAGTTCGACGAGGACAAGCTCGCCGAGCTGGTCGCCTCCATCAAGGAGGTGGGCCTGCTCCAGCCGGTGGTCGTCCGCCAGGTCGGCCGCGAGCGCTTCGAGCTCATCATGGGCGAGCGCCGGCTGCGGGCCTCTCGGGAGGCCGGGCTGGAGCAGATCCCGGCGATCGTCCGGGCGACGGACGACGACAGCCTGCTGCTGGACGCCCTGCTGGAGAACCTCCACCGGGCCGAGCTCAACCCGGTCGAGGAGGCAGCCGCGTACGACCAGCTGCTGCGCGACTTCTCCTGCACCCACGACGAGCTGGCGGACCGCGTCGGACGGTCCCGTCCGCACGTCACCAACACCCTGCGGCTGCTGAAGCTCGCCCCGGCGGTCCAGCGGCGGGTGGCCGCCGGAGTGCTGACGGCCGGGCACGCCAAGGCGCTGTGCGGGATCCCCGACGCGGAGCGCCAGGAGGAGCTGGCCGCGCGGATCGTCGCGGAGGGCCTCTCGGTGCGGACCACCGAGGAGATCGTGAAGCTGATGGAGTCGGAGAAGCCACAGCGTGCGGCCGGCGGCCCCAAGGCGGGCAAGCTGATGTCGCCGGCCTTCAACGACCTGGCAAGCCGACTCTCCGACCGGTTCGACACCCGGGTGAAGGTCGAGGTCTCGCAGCGCGGCGGGAAGCTCGGCAAGGGCAAGGTCGTGCTGGAGTTCGGCTCGGTGGAGGACCTGAACCGCATCCTCGACAGCCTGGCGCCGGGCGAGGAGGGGCTGCGGCTGTCGCAGGGCTGATCGACTGCTGAGCGAAAGCCGATGGGTGCATGTTCCGCGTGAGCCGTGTTTCACGTGGAACATGCACCCATCGGCTTTCGGGGGGAATGCTCGACTGTGGAGTGGACGAGGAGGTGCGGGGCATGGGACGCCGGATCGCTCCGCTGACACTGGACAACCTCGACGACCTGCCGACGACCTGCCGCTCCTGTGTGTTCTGGGAGCTGGACCCGGTCAGCGCGCGGGCCGCGACGGAGTCCGGGAAGCCGGAGCTGGAGAAGGAGGGGTGGATCTCCGCGGTCCTGCTGGAGTGGGGGTCGTGCGGGCGGATCGTCTACGTGGACGACGTTCCGGCGGGCTTCGTGCTCTACGCACCGCCGGCGTACGTGCCGCGCTCGCAGTCCTTCCCGACGAGCCCGGTCGCCCCGGACGCCGTTCAGCTGATGATCAGCCGGGTGGTGCCCGGCTATCAGCGGCAGGGGCTCGGCCGGGTGCTGGTGCAGACGGTCGCCAAGGATCTGCTGGGGCGGGGGTTCCGGGCGATCGAGGCCTTCGGTGCGGTCGGCCGGGAGCTGCCGAGCTGCG
Source organism: Kitasatospora sp. NPDC054939 (assembly GCF_053610105.1). Lineage (NCBI taxonomy): Bacteria > Bacillati > Actinomycetota > Actinomycetes > Kitasatosporales > Streptomycetaceae > Kitasatospora > Kitasatospora sp. NPDC054939. Next base: position 22,712 of record NZ_JBSGXP010000111.1, read on the forward strand.
TCCTGCCCGCCGACCACCTGCTCGCGGTCGGCTTCAAGACCGTACGGCCGCACCACCGCTACCCGCGGCTGCGGCTGGAGGCGCGGACCACGCTCTCCTGGAAGGGCGACGTCGAGGGGGCGCTGGAGCGGCTGCTCGGCGCCGGGCGCAAGGAGCCGGCCCTACGGCCCTTCTGAGCCGGCGGGGCCCGGACGGGAGGCCGGCGGGGGGGGGCACCCCGTGCGCCCGGAGCCGGCGGGGCAGGCGGTCGGCCCCGGGAACGACGGTGGCGGGCCCCCGGACCGGGGACCCGCCACCGTGGCGTGCGGAGTGCCTCAGATGAACTCGGCCAGCTCGCGCAGCAGCGCGGCCTTCGGACGGGCACCGGTGATCTGCTTCACCGGCTCGCCGTCCTTGTAGACGATCAGGGTCGGGATGGAGATCACGTTGTACGCCGCGGCGGTCTGCTGGTTGGCGTCCACGTCGAGCTTCGCGATGGTCAGCGAGTCGCCGTGCTCGGCGGCGATCTCCTCCAGGATCGGGGCGACCTGGCGGCACGGGCCGCACCAGGTGGCCCAGAAGTCGACGAGGACGGGCTTGTCGCTCTTGAGGACGTCGGCATCGAACGTCGCGTCGGTCACGGTGGTGGTGGCGCCGGCCACGGTCACTCCTAGGGGTCAAGCGGGGAGGGGGCTGCCAGGTCTACAACAACGGACGGGGCGGATCTGTTTCGTCCGGTCGCGGCGGGCCCGGCGGGGGCGGGGTGTTCCACGTGGAACACCCCGCCGGACAAGGTCGGGCGGATCAGACCGCGACGGCGGCGGCCTGGGCCTCCAGGTCCGCGAGCGAGGCGAGGTAGCGCTCGGCGTCCAGGGCGGCCGAGCAGCCGGTGCCGGCCGCGGTGATGGCCTGGCGGTAGGTGTGGTCGACGACGTCGCCCGCGGCGAAGACGCCCGGGATGTTGGTCCGGGTCGAGGGGGACTCGACCTTCAGGTAGCCCTCGGCGTCCAGCTCCAGCTGGCCCTTGAAGAGCTCGGTGCGGGGGTCGTGGCCGATGGCGATGAACAGGCCGGTGACGGCCAGCTCGCGGGTCTCGCCGGTGGTGGTGTCCCGCAGGGTGACGCCGGTCAGCTTCGGGTCGCCGTGGATCGCCTCGACCGCGCTGTCCCACTCGAAGCGGATCTTCTCGTCGGCGAAGGCGCGCTCCTGCATCGCCTTGGAGGCGCGCAGGGTGTCCCGGCGGTGGATGATCGTGACGCTGCGGGCGAAGCGGGAGAGGAAGGTCGCCTCCTCCAGCGCGGTGTCGCCGCCACCGACCACCGCGATGTCCTGGTCGCGGAAGAAGAAGCCGTCGCAGGTCGCGCACCAGGAGACGCCGCGGCCGGAGAGCGCGTCCTCGTTCGGCAGGCCGAGCTTGCGGTGCTGCGAGCCGGTGGTGACGATCACCGCGCGGGCCTTGTGCACGTTGCCCTCGGAGTCGGTGACGGTCTTGACGTCGCCCGTGAGGTCGACCGCGACGATGTCGTCCGGGACCAGCTCCGCGCCGAAGCGCTCGGCCTGGGCGCGCATGTTGTCCATCAGCTCGGGGCCCATGATGCCGTCCCGGAAGCCCGGGAAGTTCTCGACCTCGGTGGTGTTCATCAGCGCGCCACCGGCGGTGACGGCACCCTCGAAGACCAGCGGCTTGAGGGAGGCACGGGCGGTGTAGAGCGCGGACGTGTAGCCGGCCGGGCCGGAGCCGATGATGATCACGTTACGGACGTCGCTCACTGCATCTCCTGGTTCGCATCGCGACCCGCGCTAGTGCGGGGAGGGCGGTCCTGCTCCGCCGCCCGGGACAACGACTGACCAGTCTCTCGCATTCCCAGGCGGATCAGTACCAGGTGACCGAAGTGTGGGAGTGTCCGGGCGTGTTGGGTGGGAGTCTGCAGGTCGCAGCGGGCGTGCGCGGGCGCTGCGGCGCCCCGGAACGGGCTCCGGCGTGTCCGGATGCCGGTCGGTGACCCGGAAGGGGGAGCTCGGGAGGGTGCGCCCGGGCCCGTCAAGCGGCGGTCGGCCGGCGGTCAGGGGGCGGGGACGGTCCGGTGGAGCAGGACCGGGCCGCACTCGGCGGCGCGGAGGTAGACGTCGAGCTGCCCGGAGCCGTCCGGCCCGGCGTACACCAGGACGTCGACCGGCTCGCCCCGGTAGGTGCCGCGGTCGGTGGCGAGCGGCGTGCCCGGGGCGGGGGCCGGGCAGGGCGGGGAGGACGGCCCGCGCGAGATGCCCGGCCCGCCGTCGGCCGGCGGTACGGCGGTGGCGGACCCGCCGGCGGTGCCCGGCGGCAGGGCCGAGGGGGCGCCGCTGCCGGCCCCGGCCAGCAGCCGGTGGATCTGGGCGGGCAGCCGGTCCTCGCGGTAGACCGTCCCGCCGGGGGCCAGGGACGGCTGCGGCCGGGCGGCGCCGGCCGCCTCGCCGGTCGGGCGGGGGGACTGCGCGGCGGCGGCCGGGGCCGGGCCGGCCTTCGCGGCGGTGTCGGCGAGCCGTTCCGACCCGGTGCCCGGGAGCAGCAGGACGCCGCCGAGTCCGAGCGCGGCCAGTGCGGCGGCGGCGCCGAGCAGCAGCCGGGCGCGCCGGCGGCGGGTGTGCGGACGGCCGGGCCCGGTGGAGCCGGCGGGCCGTCCGGCGGGGGCGGACGGGGGAGCGGGTACGCGCGTCGGCGCCGGGGCGGTCGCCGGGACCTCCGCCGCCGGCCCGGCCGCGCGGACCGCGGGGACGACGGCGGGGACGGGCGCGGCAGCGGGCGCGGGGGCGGCAGCGGGCACGGCTGCGGCCGGCGGGCGCGCCGCGGCCTCCGCGGCCAGGGCGGCGTCGATCCGGGCGGCGACGTCCGCCGGCATCGGCGGCGCCTCGACCGCGCCGAGCAGGTCCTGCACCTCGGCCAGGGCCCCGGCGGTCTCCCGGCAGTCGGCGCAGCCGGTGAGGTGGGCCTGCAGGGCCGCGGCGGCGGCCGGGTCGTCGACCAGGCCCTCGGCGAGGTCGGCGAGGTCGTCGACGGAGGGGTGGGACCCGGTGGGGTACGGGGAGGAGAGGGGGGCCGTCATCGCGCGCTCGCATCTCCTTCCAGAATCGGCCGACCGGTGGACCGGTCCGTCCCTGTGACGGACCGGGGCGCGGGTGGGTTCCCTCCCGGGTTCCGTCCGCCCGGCGGCCGGCCCCCCGCGGTTCCACGTGGAACCGCGCCGCCCGGGGCGCCCGGGGCGGCGGCCTCCTCCTCGCGCAGGTGCCGCACCAGCGGCAGCAGCCGGGCCCGGCCGCGGGCGCAGCGGCTCTTGACCGTGCCGACCGGGACGCCGAGCAGTTCGGCCGCCTCGGCGACCGGGTAGCCCTGCATGTCGACCAGGACCAGGGCGGCGCGCTGTTCGGGGGGCAGTTCGGCGAGCGCGGCGGTGACCTCCCGGTGCAGCTCGGCGCGGACCACCGGGCGGTCGGCGGGTTCGGCGCTGCCGAGCACGGCGTCCAGCCGGCGGGGGTCGTCGTCGAGCGGGTTGGTGCGCCGGGTGGCGGTCCGCCGGGCGCGGTCCAGGCAGGCGTTGACGACGATCCGGTGCAGCCAGGTGGTGACGGCCGAGCGGCCCTGGAAGGTGTGGGCGGAGCGGAAGGCGGAGACCAGGGCGTCCTGGAGGGCGTCCGCGGCCTCCTCGCGGTCGCCCAGCGTGCGCAGGGCGACGGCCCACAGGCGGTCCCGGTGGCGGTCGACGAGCAGGCCGAAGGCGTCCCGGTCGCCGGCCGCGTGCCGGGCCAGCAGCGCCGCGTCGTCGGCCTGCCCGGACTGCTCCTCGGTCACTCCCACCCGCCGGTCAGCCCGCGACCTTGACCTCGGACACCTGGCCCCGGAATCCGCCGCCGTCCTTCGGCAGGGAGGTGAGCCAGATCAGGAGGTACCGCGTGGTGACCGGTGTGTCGAGGGTGAAGTTCGCCGCGGTGCCGCTCGCCCGGTCCAGCACGGTGAAGGAGTTGGGCTTGGCCTGGAGCGGGCTGTCCGCCGCCTGGGCGTTCGGCACCCGCAGCTCGGCCGTGGTGCTGCCGACGAACTGTACGTTGACCGAGCTGACGCTCTGCGGCGAGCCGAGGTCGAGCAGCAGTCCGGTGCCCTCCTTGGGGAGCGGCTTAGGGCCGAACGGATCGTCGTACTTGCGGGTGGGCCACGCCGTGTTCGGGTCGCCGTCGATCGCGTGCTTCTGCGCGTACACGGACTCCGGTCCGTCGCCCAGCGGGTTGTACGACACCGCCTCCCGGACCGGGATCGGCACCGGGGTGTGCGCGGTGGTGGTCAGGGTCGGCGACGGGGCGGTGGGCAGCGGCTGGGAGATCGTCGGCTGGTCCTTCTCGCTGCGCAGGTGGTCGACCAGCTGCCAGGAGGCCACGCCGATGGCGCCGAGGGCGATCGTCCAGGCGGTGAGCTTGGCGGCCCGGCGCAGCGTGCGCCGGCGTCGCCGGACCGGCTGGACGGGCGCGGGCGGCATGCTGCCGGGGCCCGCCACCACCCGGGTGGGGATCGGTGCGGTGGGCAGCGCGTGGTGCCGGGGCGGGGCGGTGAAGGCCGGCAGCTCGGGCTCGGGCTGGCGGATCCGGGGCATCAGCGCGATGGCCCGGGCGAGCTGCTCGGGAGAGGTGATCGGCTCGGCGTGGTGCGGCGGGTGGTCGAACAGGGCGCGGGCGGCCAGCTCGGACAGGCCCTTGTGGACCCCGGCGCGGACCTGGTCCGGCGGGACGCTGCCGAGGCTCCTGGGCAGCCCCTGGAGGTCGTAGCGGTCCTCCGGGTACGGCCAGCGGTGGGTGAGCGCGGCGAACAGCAGGACGCCGATGGCCCGGGTGTCGGTGCGCTCGGCGTCATCGGTGTCGTCCTCGGCGGGCAGGCCGCGCAGGGCGGCGTCCACCGCGATCCCGTTGATCCGGTACTGCCCGCTGTCGGTGCGCAACACGCAGCGCGGGGTGAGGCGCAGGTGGGCCTGGCCGCGCCGGTGGGCGGCGGCGACGGCGTCGGTGACCTGGCGGACCATCTGGTACGCCTCGTGCGGCTCCATCGGGCCGGAGGCGAGCAGCTTGGCGAGGTCGGAGGCGTGCGGCAGCCACTCCCGGACGACGTAGACCAGCTCGCCCTCCTGGACGGCGTCCAGGACTTGGACGAAGCGCGGGTCGCCGAGCAGGGCGGCGGACTTGGCGGCGGCGAGTACGGCGCGGGCGCGCTGGTGGTCGGCGGCCATCAGGTGCACGCCGACGGCGCGCCGCAGCTTCTCGTCGACGGCCCGCCAGCTGCTGAAGGTGTCGGTCTCGGAGATGCACTCCTCCAACCGGTACCGGTCGCCGATCCGGTCGCCGCTGTGCCGCTTCGGCGCCGGCAGGGTGCGCGGGAGGGCGCCGGTGTCGACCCGGGGCTCCGGGGTCCCGTCGGGGCCGGTGGCGGGCCGCGTGCCGCCCTCGGAGCTGGCCGCCGGCGGCGGCTCCGCGGCCCGGCGCGCGGCGGGC
>NZ_JBSGXP010000112.1:0-23961 GCF_053610105.1 Kitasatospora sp. NPDC054939
CCCGTGCCCCGTCCGCCGGTCCGGCGGGCGGGGCACGGGCGTGTCCGGGCGTGTGCGGGCGTCGGCGGGCGTCGGTCCTGCCCGGTGACGTCGGTCCTGCCGGGTGAGGTCAGTCCTGCCCGGTGACCAGGCTCCGGGGCCGCAGGTCGGTCCAGTGCTGCTCGACGTACGCCAGGCACGCCTCGCGGGAGTCCTCGCCGTGGACGGTCCGCCAGCCGGCCGGGACGTCCGCGAAGGACGGCCACAGCGAGTGCTGGTCCTCGTCGTTGGCGAGGACCAGGAAGCGGCCCTGCGGGTCCTCGAAGGGGTTGGTGCTCATCGGAGGTCCTCCTGGCGGTCGCGAACCGGGGTCGGGGGGCGGGGGCGCATGGCGGTGGCGGGGGTCAGGTGCAGCTGTCGACGGAGGCGAGGGCGGCCAGCACCGTCAGCGGCAGGTCCGGGCCGGCCGCGGCGGCGCGCAGCAGCTCGACGAACTCGCGGACCAGCCGCTCCGCCCGGGCCCGGCCGAAGAGGTCGGTCGCGTAGTCCAGCGCGCAGTGCACCGGGCCGTCGCCGCGCGGCTCGTGGAAGCCGAGCACCAGCTCGGCCCGCGCCCGGCCGGTGGGCAGCGCCTCCAGCGTGCCGAGGCCGCCCTCCAGCCGGGCCAGGTCCGCCTGCTCGTGGTGGACCACCGCCACCTGCGGCCCCTCCTCGGGCAGCCCGGCCGCGCGGGCCGCCGCCGCGTACGGCAGCTCCTGCCGGTCGAGCGCCCCGAGCACGGACTCCCGGACCCGGGCCAGCAGTTCGCCGATGTCGGGGTCGCCCGAGGTGTCGGTGCGCAGCACGACGGTGTTGAAGAAGCAGCCGACCAGTCCGTTCAGCCGCTCGTCGGTCCGGCCCGCGACCAGGGTTCCGATTGGCAGGTCGGTGCCCGCGCCGTGCGCGGTGAGCAGGGCGGCGAACACCGCGTGCAGGACCATGAACATGCTGGTGCCGGTGGAGCGCGCGAGGCGGTCGACGTCCTCGTGCAGCCGGGCGTCCAGGACGAAGCCGACCCGGTCGCCTGCCGGGCCCGGGGCCGCCGGGCCCGGCCGGTCCGCGGGCAGTGCGAGCCGCGCCGGCACCCCGGCCAGGGCCCGCCGCCAGTGGGCGAGTTGGCGGGCGCCGAGGCTGCCGGGATCGGCCGGGTCGCCGAGCACCCGCTGCGCCCAGCGCGCGTAGTCCTCGTACCCCACGGGCAGCGGCGCCCAGTCGGGGGCCGCACCGCGTAGCCGGGCGGCGTAGGCGGTGGCGAGGTCGTGCAGCAGCGGGACGACCGACCACTCGTCGGCGGCCAGGTAGGACGCCGTGAGGAGCAGGGCGCTGCGCCCGTCCGGGCCGGTGAGCAGGTGGGCGCGCAGGGGCGGTTCCCGGGTGGGGTCGGGTGCCTCGGCCACGAGTTCGGCGAGGCGGCCCTCCGGCCGGTCGCAGTCCTCGGTCCGCAGCGCCGGGGGTTCGGCGGCCCGCCGGTGCACCGCGCCGTCCCGTTCGGTGAAGACCGTGCGGAGCGGTTCGTGGCGGGCGGTGAGGTCGGCGAGGGCGGCGGCGAGGGCCGCGGGGTCCAGCCCGTCGCGGGAGCGCAGCACCAGGGCGTGGTCGGGGCCGGGCCGCCGGCGGTGGGCGGCCCACGGGTGGTGCTGGACGGGGGCGAGCGGCCGGTCGCCGTCCGCCGCGGTCCGCCCGGTGGGCAGCAGCGGGGGGCGGGCGGCGCCGGCCCGGTCGAGCTTGGCGGCGAGCCCGGCCACGGTGGGGGCGTCGAACACGTCGCGGACGGTGAGGTCGGCGCCGAGCGCGGTGCGGATGCGGCCGAGCAGGCGCATCGAGGCCATCGAGTGCCCGCCGAGGGCGAAGAAGCCGTCGTGGATGCCGACCGACTCCAGGTGCAGGACCTCGGCGAAGAGTTCGGCGAGCCGGGCCTGGGTGGCGGTGGCGGGCCGGGTGTCGCCGGTGAGCGCGGACCAGTCGGGGGCGGGCAGGGCCCTGCGGTCGAGCTTGCCGTTGGGGGTGAGCGGCAGCGGCCCGTCCAGCGGGACGACCAGGGCGGGCACCATGTAGTCGGGCAGCCGCTGCGCGGCGTGGGCGCGCAGGGCGTCCGGGTCGAGGCGCGCCCCGCGCTCCGGTACGGCGTAGCCGACCAGGCGGACCAGGTCGCCGGTGCGGTCGGCCACGACGGCGACCTGGGCGGTGTCGGGGTGTCCGGCCAGGGCGGCCTCGACCTCGCCGAGTTCGATCCGGAAGCCGCGGATCTTCACCTGGGTGTCGACCCGGCCGAGGAAGTCGAGGTCGCCGTCGCGGCGCCAGCGGGCGCGGTCGCCGGTGCGGTACATCCGCGCGCCGGGCGGCCCGTACGGGTCGGCGACGAAGCGTTCGGCGGTGAGGCCGGGCCGGTTGAGGTAGCCGCGGGCCAGGCCGCGGCCGGAGACGTAGAGTTCGCCGACGACGCCGGGCGGGACGGGGCGCAGCCGGGCGTCGAGCACGTAGCAGACGGTGTTGGGGTCGGGGCGGCCGATCGGGACGCGTCCGGTGCGGGCGCCGCTGCCCCGGCGGGCGGGCCAGAGGGTGGAGTTGACGGTGGCCTCGGTCAGTCCGTACGCGGCGATGAGGTCGACGGTGGCGGCGTGCCGTTCGACGAGGTCCGGCGGGACGGTCTCGGTGCCGACCAGGATGGTGGAGCCCTCGGGCAGCGGGCAGTCGGCGGGCAGGGCGGAGACCAGGGAGGGCGGCAGGATCATGTGGGTGATCCGCTGCCGGGCCAGGAAGTCGGTGAGCGGCGGCCCGGCGACGCGGCACTCCTCAGGGATCAGCACCAGCCGTCCGCCGTGGCAGAGCGCCATGGCCAGTTCGAAGACGAACACGTCGAAGCCGACGGAGGCGAACTGCAGGACCCTGCTGTCGGGGGTCAGGCCCATCCGGTCGACGGCGGTGGCCACCAGGCTGGAGATGCCCTCGTGCGGGACGACCACGCCCTTGGGCAGGCCGGTGGAGCCGGAGGTGTAGATGACGTAGGCGGCGCGGTCGAGCGGGATCGGGGGCGTGTCGGGCGCGGTGGCGGGCTGCCGGTCGAGTTCGGCGGCGGTGTCGGGGGCGTCGAGCAGCAGGACGGGGGTGCCGGTGGCCGCGGGGAGCTTGCCGGCGACCGGTTCGGTGCCGATCACCAGGGCGGCCCGGGAGTCCCGGATCATGTGGGCGAGCCGGTCGGCCGGGTGGGCGAGGTCGAGCGGGAGGAAGGCGGCGCCGAGCCGCAGGACGGCGAGGACGGCGGCGACGGTGTCGGTCGAGCGGGGGACGGCGATGCCGACCACGCTCTCGGTGCCGATCCCGCGGGCGGCGAGCAGCCGGGCGATCCGGCCGGCCCGGGCGTCGAGTCCGGCGTAGTCGAGCGCGCGGTGGCGGTCCACCACGGCGACGGCGGCGGGGCGTTCGGCCAGCCGCCGGGCGAACAGCGCGGGCAGGCCCGCCTCGTCGACGGTCCTGGCGGTGGCGTTGAACTCCTCCAGGACGAGCCGGCGTTCGGCGGCGGAGAGCATGCTGAGCCCGGAGATCCGCTGCGCGGGGTCGGCGGCGATCGCGGCGAGCAGCCGGCCCAGCCGGTCGGCCAGGGCGGTCACGGTCTCGCGGTCGAACAGCTCGGTGGCGTATTCCAGTCGGCAGCCCAGCGAGCGGCCCTCGTGCTCGGTGAAGCCCAGCGCCAGGTCGAATTTGGCGGTGCGGGTCTCGTACGGCACGAACTCGACGTCCAGTCCGGGGAGTTCGAAGGGTGCGTCGGTGCGGGCGTGGTAGCCGACCATGACCTGGAAGAGCGGGTTGCGGGCGGGCGAGCGGGTCGGGTTGAGGCGTTCGACGACGGCCTCGAAGGGGACGTCCGCGTGCGAGAAGGCGGCCAGGTCGGCGGTGCGGACCCGGCCCAGCAGCTCGGTGAAGGCCGGGTCGCCGGACAGGTCGGTGCGCAGCACCAGGGTGTTGACGAAGAAGCCGACCAGGTCGTCGAGGGCCTCGTCGGTGCGGCCGGCGATGGGGGCGCCGAGCGGGATGTCCTCGCCGGCGCCGAGGTGGTGCAGCAGGGTGGCGACGGCGGCGTGCGCCACCATGAACATGCTGGCGCCGTGCTCCTTGGCGATCCGGCGCAGGCCGCGGTAGGTGTCGGGGTCGAACTCGACGGTGAGGTCGGCGCCGGCGAAGGTGGGGCGGGCGGGGCGGGCCCGGTCGGTGGGGAGTTCCAGTTCCTCCGGGGCGCCGTCCAGGACGCCGTGCCAGTGGTCGAGTTGGCGGGCGGCCGGGGAGGCGGGGTCGGCGGGGTCGCCGAGCAGCCGGCGGTGCCAGAGCGCGTAGTCGGCGTACTGGACGGGCAGCGGCGCCCAGTCCGGGGACGCGCCGCGCAGCCGGGCGGCGTAGGCGGTGGCGAGGTCGCGCAGGAAGGGGCGGTCGGACCACTCGTCGGTGGTGATGTGGTGCAGCAGCAGGACGGCCACGTGGTCGGTCGGTGCGAGTCGCAGGACGGTGGCGCGCAGCGGGAGTTCGGCGGCGAGGTCGAACGGGCGGTGGACCGCCTCGGTGATCAGCTGCGGCAGCTGTTCCTCGGTGGCGGGCCGGAGTTCGACCTCGGGGCGGGCGTCCGGGAGGATGCGCTGGCCGACCAGGCCGTCGTGTTCGGTGAAGACCGTGCGCAGGGCCTCGTGGCGGCCGGCGACGTCGGCGAGGGCGGCCCGCCAGGCGTCCGGGTCGAAGGCGCCGCGCAGGCGCAGCACGAGCGGGAAGTTGTAGGCGGCCGAGGTGCCCTCCAGCTGCTGGATCAGCCAGAGCCGCTGCTGGGCGTGCGAGAGCGGGAGTTCGGCGGGGCGCTCGGCGGCGGTGAGCGGCGGCCGGTCGCCGTTCGCCGGGCGGGCGGCGCGGGCGACGAGTTCGGCGACGGTCGGCGCCTCGAAGAGGTCGCGGATGGCGAGTTCGGCGCCGAGGACGGTGCGGGCGCGGCCGATCAGCCGGGTGGCGAGCAGGGAGTGGCCGCCGAGGTCGAAGAAGTCGGCGTCGGTGCCGATCCGGTCGGCGGGCAGGCCGAGGACGTCGGCGAAGAGCGCGCAGAGCGCCGTCTCCTCGGGGGTGCGGGGCGGGCGGGTGCCGCTGCCGGATCCGGGGTCGGGGGCGGGCAGGGCCCGGGTGTCGAGTTTGCCGTTGACGGTCAGCGGCAGGGTCGGGACGGCGGTCAGCGCGGCGGGCACCATCCAGTCCGGCAGCACGGTCCTGAGGTGGGCGCGCAGCCGGTCCGGCAGGCCGGCGGCGTCCGGTCCCGCGGTGCCCCCGGCGGGCACGACGTAGCCGAACAGGCGCTTGGCGCCGGCGTGTTCGGCGACCACGACGGCGGCGTGCGCGACCTCGGGGTGGGCCTGCAGCGCGGCGGTGATCTCGCCGAGTTCGATCCGGTAGCCGCGGATCTTCACCTGGTCGTCGGTGCGGCCGAGGAAGCCCAGCTGCCCGTCGGGGCGTTGGCGGACCAGGTCGCCGGTACGGTACATCCGCTCGCCCGGGGCGCCGAAGGGGTCGGCGACGAAGCGCTCGGCGGTCAGGCCGGGCCGGTCGTGGTAGCCGCGGGCCAGGCCGGTGCCGGCGATGTACAGCTCGCCGGGGCAGCCGGGCGGGACCGGCCGCAGCATGGCGTCCAGCAGGTGGGCGCGGGTGCCGCGGATCGGCCGCCCGACGGTGGGGGCGGCGCTGTCGGCGGTGGAGCCGCCGAGGGTGTTAATGGTGTACTCGGTGGGGCCGTACAGGTTGTAGCCGTAGGTGCCGTCGGTGTCCCGCAGCGCGCTCCAGACGGCGTCGGGCACGGCCTCGCCGCCGAGCAGCACCAGCGCGGGCCGGTGGCGGCCCTCACCCTGCTCCAGCAGGCCCTGTTCGAACAGGAGTTGGGCGTAGGTCGGGGTGACGTTGACGACGTCGATGCGGTGCCGGTCGCAGTAGGCGACCAGGGCCTCGGCGTCGCGGCGCAGCTCCTCGTCGCAGATGTGCACCTCGTGGCCCTCGACCAGCCAGAGCAGTTCCTCCCAGGACATGTCGAAGGCGAAGGAGACGGTGTGGGCGATCCGCAGCCGGCGCCCGCCGGCCGCGGCGACCGCCGGGGCGAAGATCTCCCGCCGGTGGTTGAGCTGCATGTTCGTCAGGCCCCGGTAGGGGGTGACGACGCCCTTGGGGCGGCCGGTGGAGCCGGAGGTGTGGATGACGTAGGCCGGGTGCTCCAGGCGTCCCGGCACCCCGCGGGCGAAGGCGGGCCGCTCGGCGTCGGCGAGCGGCCCGGCGGGCAGGGCGGCGAGTTCGGCGGCGGTGGCGGGGTCGTCCAGCAGCAGTTCCGGGGTGCCGTGCCCGCCGCGCAGCGCCGGGGCGGTGGCCGCGGTGGAGAGCAGGCAGAGCGGGCGGGTGTCCTCGATCATGAGCTTCAGCCGGTCGGCCGGGTGGTCGAGGTCGAGCGGCAGGTACGCGGCGCCGGTGCGCAGTACGGCGAACAGGGCGACGACGGTCTCGATGGAGCGCGGCAGGGCGAGGGCGACGACCCGTTCGGGGCCGGCTCCGCGGGCCAGCAGCAGCCGGGCGAGCCGGTTGACCTCGGCGTCGAGTCCGGCGTGGTCCAGGGTGCGGGCGCCGAAGACCAGGGCGGGGGTGTCCGGGCCCGCGGCGGCGCGGGCGGCCAGCAGGTCGGCGACGGTCTCGTCCGGTACGGGCTCGCGCGAGGCGGCCGCGGCCCGGGCGAGGGCGCGGCGTTCGGCGGGCAGCAGCAGGTCGACGGTGCCGGTGCGGGCGGTGAGGTCGCCCTCGAACCGGGCCAGGACGGCGGTGAAGCGGTCCAGCAGGGTGCGGGCGGCGTCGGCGTCGAACAGGTCGGGGCGGGCGGCCAGGGTGATCCGCAGCCGGGTGCCGGGCGTGACGATCAGGGTGAGCGGGAAGTGCGTGCCGTCCACGTTGGCCGTGCCGGTGATGCCGTGCCGGCGGCGCAGGGCGTCCGCGCGCTCCTCGCCGTCGGCCGAGCGCAGCACGAACAGGGTGTCGAAGAGCCGGCGGTGGCCGGTCTCCTGCTGGATCGCGCCCAGGCCGACGTGCTCGTACGGCATGACGGCGGCGCGCTCGGACTGCAGGCGGCGCAGCAGGTCGAGCAGGGTCTCGGCGGGGTCGAGGGCGACCCGGGTGGGCACGGTGTTGAGGAACATGCCGATGATGTCCGCCACCCCGGGCACCTCGGCGGGCCGGCCGGCGACGGCCGTGCCGAAGGCGACGTCGGTGCGGCCGACGGTGGCCGAGAGCACCAGCGCCCAGGCGGCGCCGAGCAGGGTGTTCAGGGTGAGGCCGTGGCGGCGGGCGTTCTCGCGCAGCCGGTCGCCGGCCGCGCGGCCGAGGAGGGTGTCGAAGTCGGCCGGGATGACCGGTCCGCCGTCGCGGCCGCCCGGCGCGACCAGGGTGGGTTCCGCGAAGCCGGCGAGGGCGTCGCGCCAGGCGGCGAGGGCGCCGGCGCCGTCCTGCTCGGCGAGCCAGGCCAGGTAGTCGCGGTAGGAGCCGGCCGGGGGCAGCGCGGCGGCGTCCGCGGCGCTCTCGTACAGGGCGAAGAGCTGCTCCAGGAACAGCCAGGCGGACCAGCCGTCCCAGAGGATGAGGTGGTGGGTGACGACCAGGCGGTCCCGGCCGCCGGCGAGCCGGATCAGCAGCAGCCGGCAGAGCGGCGGGGCGGCCAGGTCGAAGCGCCGGCGGCGGTCGGCGGCGAGGAGTTCGCGGACCCTGGCGTCCTGCCGGTCGGCGGGCAGGTCGGTGAGGTCGACCTCGGTGAGCGGGACGCCGGGGTCCGCGGTGATGAACTGCACCGGGCCGGGCAGGCCGTCGCTGAGGAAGCCGGCCCGCAGACCGGTGTTGCGCTCCAGCAGGGTGCGGGCGGCGGCGCGCAGCCGGTCGGCGTCGAGCCGGTGGTCCAGGTCGAGGGTCTCCTGGGAGAGGTAGACGTCCAGGCCGGTGGTGTCGTAGGTGGCGTGGAAGTACATGCCCTCCTGGAGCGGGGAGAGCGGCCACAGTTCGGCCACCGGGCCGCCGGCCGCGGCCTCGACCCGGGCGCGTTCCTCCGCGGTGAGCACGGGGCCGGCGAACGGGGCCGGGGCAACCGGCGGGGCGGCGGCCGGGGGCCCGACCGGGGCCGGGGGCCCGGCGGCGGTCAGCCGGTCGAGCAGGGCTTGCAGCGCCGGGTCGACCGGCCCGGCGCCCTGCTGTGCGAGGACGGCCCGCAGGGCGGCGGCCGCGGCGCCGGCCTGGGCCGCGTCGACGGTGACCGGGGCGGGCTGCGCGGGCTCGGCGGGTACGGCCCGGCCGTCGGCGGCGGTCGCGGCGGAGGCGGTCGGGGCGTTCGGGGCGTTCGGGTCGGTGGGAGCGGCGGGCCCGGGCAGGTCGGTGGCGGCGGCGGCGAGCCCGGCGGGCGTCCGCGCGGTGAACACGTCCCGCGGGCTGACCGCCAGACCGTGCTCGCGGGCCCGGGTCGCGACGGTGATCGAGCTGATGCTGTCACCGCCGAGGACGAAGAAGTCGTCGTCCGGTCCGGCGCCGGGCAGGCCGAGGACGGCGGCGAAGATCCCGCACAGCAGGCGCTCGCGCCCGTCGCGCGGCTCCCGGCCGCCGGTGCCGGCGGTGACGGCCGGGGTGGGCAGGGCGTTCTGGTCGAGCTTGCCGCTGGAGGTCAGCGGCAGCGCGTCGAGCACCTGCACCGCCCTGGGGACGAGCGCGGCGGGCAGCGTCGCGGCCAGCGCGGTGTGCAGGGCGGCGCCGTCCGGAGCGGCGCCCGCCGCGGGGACGGCGTAGCCGAGCAGCGCACCGTCGCGGACCACGACGGCGGCCCGGGCCACCTCCGGCAGCGCGGCGAGGGCGGCCTCCACCTCGCCGAGTTCGATCCGGTGGCCGCGGATCTTCACCTGGCGGTCGGTGCGGCCCAGGTAGTCGAGAACGCCGTCGCCGGCCCGCCGCCGCACCAGGTCGCCGGTGCGGTACATCCGCTCGCCGGGGGCGCCGAAGGGGTCGGCGACGAAGCGTTCGGCGGTGGTGCCCGGCCGGCCGTGGTAGCCGCGGGCCAGTTGCACGCCCGCGAGGTACAGCTCGCCGGGGACGCCGTCGGGCACCGGGCGCAGCAGCTGGTCCAGGACGTACAGCCGGGTGTTCCAGACCGGGCGGCCGATCGGGACGTCGGGGCCGTCGCCCTCCGGTCCGGTGGTGGTGCACGGGTGCCAGGTGACGTCCACGGCGGCCTCGGTGGGGCCGTAGAGGTTGTGCAGCGGTACGCCGCCGGTGAGTTCGGCCCAGCGGCGGGCGGTGCCGGCGGGCAGGGCCTCGCCGCTGGAGTAGGCCCGGCGCAGGCTCGCCGCCCACGCGGGCGGGGCTGCCGCGGCGGGAGGGCGGGGGGCCGCGTCGACGAACGCGGCCAGCATGGAGGGCACGAAGTGCAGGGTGGTGATCCGCTCGGTGCGGATCAGCTCGGCCAGGTAGCCGGGGTCGCGGTGGCCGTCCGGCCGGGCGAGCACCAGGGCGGCGCCCTCGACCAGCGGCCAGAAGAACTCCCAGACCGAGACGTCGAAGCCCGCCGGGGTCTTCTGCAGCACCCGGTCGTCGGCGGTGAGCCCGTACTGCCCCTGCATCCAGGCCAGCCGGTTGAGGATCGCCCGGTGGGTGACCACGACACCCTTGGGGCGGCCGGTGGAGCCGGAGGTGTGGATGAGGTAGGCCGGGTGGTCGGGGCCGGCCGACGCCGGATCCGCGGACTCCCGGGCCCCCTCCGGCTCGGCGTGGGGGTCGTCGAGCAGCAGCGGGCCCGGTCCGGGCAGGTCGGGCAGCCCGCGGGCGGCCTCGCGGGTGGTGAGCACGGTGACTGGGCCCGCGTCGGCGAGTTGGAGGGCGAGGCGCTCGCGCGGGTGCTCGGGGTCGAGCGGCAGGTAGGCGGCCCCGGACTTGAGCACGCCCAGCAGGGCGACCACCAGGTCGGCGGAGCGGGGCACGGCGACGGCGACGAAGTCCTCCGGGCCGGCTCCGCGCGCCCGCAGCCGGCGGGCCAGCCGCTCGGCGCGGGCGTCGAGTTCCGCGTAGTCGAGCCGCCGGTCGCCGTCCACCAGGGCGGTGGCGTGCGGGGTCCGGGCGACCTGCGCGGCGAACCGCGTGACCAGTGTGCCGGGGGCCACCGGCCGTTCGGTGGCGTTGAGTTCGGCGAGCCGGGCGCGTTCGCGCGGGGAGAGCAGGTCGAGCCTGGCCACCGGCCGGTCGGGGTCGGCGAGCAGCACCTGCAGCAGGCCGGTGAAGCGGGCGGCGAGCACGGCCACGGCGGTGCGGTCGAGCCGGGTGGCGTCGTGCTTGAAGGTCAGTCCCAGCGCCTCGCCGGGCCGGACGACCAGGGCGAGCGGGTAGTGCACGGCGTCCAGCACCTCGGCGGCGGTGATCAGCGGCTTCCCGGTGGCGGGCGGCCCGGCGGCCGGGTGGTTCTCGAACACCAGCAGGGTGTCGAAGAGTTCGCCGCCGCCGGCCGCGCGCTGGATCTCGGCGAGGCCCAGGTGCTGGTGCTCCAGCAGCCCGGCCTGATCGTCCTGGAGGCGCTCCAGCAGTCCGGCGAGGGTGTCGTCCGGGCGGATCCGGACCCGGACGGGGACGGTGTTGATGAACAGGCCGACGGCGTCGGCGAGCCCGTCGACCTCGGCGCTGCGGCCCGCGACGGTGCTGCCGAACACCACGTCGGAGCTGCCGGTCAGGCCGCCGAGCAGCAGGCCCCACAGCCCGTGCAGCACGGTGCCCGGGGTGAGTCCGCGGGCGCGGGCGAGGGCGGTGAGTCCGGCGCCGAGCGGTGCGGGCAGGGTGGCGTCGACCTGCTCGGGCCGGGGGTGGGCGCCGGTGCCGGGGCCGGCCGCGACGGTGGGGCCGGGCAGTCCGGCGAGGGCGGAGCGCCAGGCCGCCGCGGCGGCCCCGCGGTCGCGGTCGGCGAGCCGGCCGAGCCAGCCGCCCGGGTCGGCGGGGGCGGGCAGGTCCGCGCCGCGGCAGAGCGCGTCCAGCTCCCGCAGCAGGATGCCCAGCGACCAGCCGTCGACGATGATGTGATGGAGCGTCAGGATGAGGCGGTGGCGGCCGAGCAGGGTGGCGCGCAGCAGCGGGGGCGCGGTGAGGTCGAAGCCCTCGGCGCGGTCGGCGGCCAGCACGGCGTCCGGGTCGGTGCCGTCGGTCTCCCGCCAGTCCAGGTCGGCGTGCTCGGCGATCCGCTGGACGACCCGGCCGTCCGGCAGCTGCCGGAATCCGGCCCGCAGCAGCGGGTGGCGGTCGAGCAGCTCCTGCAGTGCCGCGCGCAGCCGTCCGGTGTCCACCGCGGGTGCCAGGTCCAGGAGTTGCTGCACCACGTAGAGGTCGGCAGCCGACTCGTCGTAGCGGGCGTGGAACCAGAAGCCCTCCTGGAGCGGCGAGACGGGCAGGGCGGAGCCGTCGAGTGCGGGCGGCTGCCCGGGTGCGGCGGGCGGCCCGGCCGGGCGGGCGACGGCGGCCAGCGCCGCCACCGTGCGGCGCCGGAAGACCTCGCGCGGAGTGAGCGCCAGCCCCCGGGCGCGGGCGCGGGTGACCAGGTGGACGGCGACGATGCTGTCCCCGCCGAGTTCGAAGAAGCTGTCGTGGACGCCGACCGCGGGCAGGCCGAGCAGTTCGGCGAACAGGTCGGCGAGCGCGGTCTCGGCCGGCCCGGTGGGGGCGTCGGCGCCGGCCGCGGCCGTCCAGTCGGGCGCGGGCAGGGCGCGGGCGTCGAGTTTGCCGTTCGGGGTCAGCGGCAGGGCTCCGGCCAGCACCACGACCGCCGAGGGCACCAGGTGGTCCGGCAGGGTGGCCGAGATCCGGGTGCGCGCGGCGCGGGCGTCGTCGTCGCTGCCCACCAGGTAGGCGACCAGCCGCTTGGCCCCGCGGTGGTCGTCGCGGACCTGCACGGCGGCCTGCGCGATGCCGGGGCAGGCCATGAAGGCGCTCTCGATCTCGCCCGGTTCGATCCGGTGGCCGCGGATCTTCACCTGTCCGTCGGCGCGGCCGAGGAACTCCAGGTTGCCGTCCGTACCCCAGCGCACCCGGTCGCCGGTGCGGTACATCCGCTCGCCCGGGGCGCCGTACGGGTCGGCGACGAAGCGTCCTGCGGTCAGGCCGGGGCGGCCGAGGTAGCCGCGGGCCAGGCCGCGCCCGCCGACGTACAGCTCGCCCTCGGTGCCGGGGCCGACCGGTTGCAGGGAGGAGTCCAGGACGTAGCAGCGGGTGTTGGGGTCGGGCCGGCCGATCGGCACCGGCCCCCGCCGGCCGGCCTCGGCGGGCCACAGCGTGGAGTTGACGCTCGCCTCGGTCAGCCCGTACGCGACGACCACCCGCAGCCGGCCGGACCAGCGGGCGATCAGCTCGTTCGGCACGGCCTCGGTGCCGACCACCAGGACGGCACCCTCGGGCAGTTCGCAGTCGGCGGGCAGGGCGGCGACCAGGGACGGCGGGAGGATCATGTGGGTGGCGCGGTGGCGGGCGATGTAGTCGGTGAGCTCCCGCCCGGCGACCCGGCGCTCGGCGGGGACGAGCACGAGGGTGCCGCCGATGCACAGCGACATGACGACGTCCCAGACGGTCACGTCGAAGCCGACCGAGGCGAACTGGACCACCCGGCTGTCGGGGCCGACCCCGATCCGGTCGGTGGCGGTGGCGATCAGGCTGCCGACGCCGTCGTGCGGGACGGCCACGCCCTTGGGGCGGCCGGTGGAGCCGGAGGTGTAGATGACGTAGGCGGCCCGGCCGAGCGGGACGTCCCGGCCGAGGTCGGCGGTGGCGTGCCCGGCGAGTTCGGCGGCGACCGCGGGATCGTCCAGCAGCAGCCGCTCGGCCGCGGACTCCCCCGGCAGTTCCCCGGCCAGCGCGCGGGTGGTCAGGACGGTCCGGGCGCCCGCGTCGGCGAGCATGTACGCGAGGCGCTCCTGCGGGTGGTCGGTGTCCAGCGGCAGGTAGGCGGCGCCGCACTTGAGGACGGCCAGCAGGGCGACCACCAGCTCGGCGGAGCGCGGCAGGGCGAGGGCGACCACGTCCTCGGCGCCCGTACCGCGGGCGGCGAGCAGCCGGGCGAGCCGGTTGGCGGCGGCGTTCAGCCCGGCGTAGCTGAGTTCGACGTCCTCGCAGACCAGCGCGGGCGCGTCGGGGGTGCGGGCGGCCCGGGCCTCGAAGGCGGCCGGCCAGGACACCTCCGCCACCTCGCGCGGCGCCGTGCCGAGGCCGTCCAGCACCCGGGCGCGCAGGTCGGCGTCCAGCAGCTCCAGCCGGCCCACCGGCCGGTCGGTGCCCCCGGTCAGTGCGGCCAGCAGCAGCAGCAGCCGCTGCTCGTGCGCCGCCAGGGCCGCCTCGTCGCAGACCGCCGCGTCGGCGACCAGGTCGAGCCGCACCCGGTCGCCGTCCGGGCTCTGCCCGAAGGTGACGGCCAGGTCGCTCGCGGGGCCGAGCCAGAGCGGCCGGAAGTCGCCCGGGTGCTCGCCGAAGCGGGCGCCGCCGCGGCTGGGCAGCACGTTGACGGTCGGGCCGACCAGCTCGGCGACCCCGTCGACCAGCCCCAGCTCCCTGGCGAGGTCCTCCGCCCGGTAGCGGCCGTGCCGCACCAGCTCGTCGAGGCCCCGGTCGACCGCGGCGACCAGGTCGGCCACCGGCTGTCCGGCGCGTACGGACAGCCGCAGCGGCAGCAGGTTGGACACCATGCCCGGCACCTCGCGCTCCGCCGGGTCGGTCCGGGCGGCGAACGGCACCCCGAGCACGAGGTCCTGCTCGCCGGTGCAGCGGTGGAGGTAGGCGGCGACCGCCGCGATCAGCAGCCGGGACAGGCCGGTGCCGCAGTGCCGCGCGGTCTCCCGCAGCTGGGCGGTGAGCCCGGGCGGCAGCTCGGCGGTGCACCGCACCCGCCGGGCCATCGGGGCGGGGCCGCGGCCGACCAGCCGGGCCGGCTCGGGGCGGCCGGCCAGCCGCTCCCGCCAGTACGCCCGGTCGGCGGCGAACCGCGCGGACTCCCGGTACGCCCGCTCGGCGTCCAGCAGCCGGGGCAGCCCCCAGTCGACGGACCCGGCCCGCTCCCCCCGGCCGTACAGCTCGCCGGCGCGGCGGCAGAGCAGCAGCGCGCCCGCGCCGTCCATCACGATGTGGTGGTAGCGCTGGTACCACCAGAGGCGGTCGGGGCCGAGGCGCAGCAGCGCCTGGCCGAACAGCGGGCCGCGGGCGAGGTCGTCGACGCGGTCGCGGTCGGCGGCCGTCCACTCCTGCGCGGCGCGCAGCGGGTCGGCCTCGCCCCGCAGGTCGACGACCGGGAGCTCGACGGCGAACCGTCCGGGCAGCTGGTGCCCGCCGTCCGGGGCGATCCGCACGTGCAGGCAGTCGGCCTCCCCGACCGCCTGCCGCACGGCGGCGGCGAGGCGGTCGAGGTCGGGCTCGCCGCGCAGTTCCAGGAGGAAGGCGATGGAGTAGGCCGAGCTGTCGGGCTCGATCCGCTGGGCCAGCCGGATGCCGGTCTGGGCCCCGGTCAGGGGCAGCCCCGCCCCGGTGGACACCTGGTCGGACTCGACGTCGAACATGCTGGGTTCGCCTTCCGGGTTCCTGGTTCTGCGTCAGCGAGGGGGCGGCGCTACTTGGCGGTCAGCAGCGGCTCGATCTGGTCGATCGCGTACGGGATCGACAGCACCGTGTTGAAGGAGAACGCCGCGCCCACGTCCGGGCCCTCGTAGGGGACGAACAGGTCGCGCTTCTCCTGGGAGACCTTGAGCTTCTTGTAGAAGGGCTCGGCCTTGATGCGGTCGTTGGCCGCGGTGCTGGAGGTCACCCAGACCAGCCGGTCCACGTCGAGGACGTCGAGCTTCTCGGCGCTCAGCTCGGCGACGTTCCAGCCGGGCTTGGCCAGGCCGTCGATCTCCGGCTTGAGCTTGAAGCCCAGCTCCTGGAAGAAGATCGCCTTGGGGTCGGTCTTCGCGAAGGCCGAGTACTTGCCGGCCTCGAAGCTGTCGGCGACCACCAGGGTCTGCGCGGCCCACTCCGGGTGCTTGGCGGCGACCGCCTTGAACCGCGCCGCGATGTCCGCGATCCGCTTGTCGATCTCGGCCTCCCGGCCGAGGGCCTTGCCGATCTGCTTGGTCATCACCTGCCAGGGCGCACCGTACTCGGGGTGGTCCTTGGGCTGGGCCACCACCGGGGCGATCTTGGAGAGGGTGTCGTACTGCTCCTTCTTCATGCCCGAGTACTGGGCGATGATCAGGTCGGGCCTGAGCGCCGCGATCTTCTCCATGTTGTACTCGTCGCGCTCGCCGACCACCTGCGGCGGTGTGCCGCCCCACAGGTCCTTGGCCCACGGCCACTTGCCGTACGGCTTCTCCTTGAACCAGTCCACCGAGCCGACCGGCTTGATGCCGAGCGCCAGCACCGCGTCCTGGTCGGACAGCCCGAGCGTCACCACCCGCTTCGGCTCGGCCTTGACCTGGGTGCTGCCGTACTTGTGCTCGACGGTCACCGGGAAGGCACTGGTGGCGGCGCCCGTCTGCCCGGCGGGCTTCTTCTCGGCGGCGGTGTCGGCGTCCGATCCGCAGGCGGCCAGCACCAGGGCGGCGGCGACGGCGACCGCCGCGTGCGGCAGCCGTCTCGCGGTACGGGCCGGGGCGGGGCGTGGAGCGTTGAACACGTGCGTTCCTTTCGGATGGTGCGGGGGTGCGCCCGTCCGGGGCGTTCCCGGCGGACGGGCCGGGAGGTGCGGGGGGCCGGAGCGGTCCGGCGGTCGCGGGCGCGGCCCGGCGGCGGGGCGTCGCTGCGCCCCGCGCGGTCGGCCGGCGCCCTGCCGCCCCGCCCCCGGATGCGCGTCGGGGGCCGGGGCGGGGGTCAGGAGCCGACGACGGAGTCGACCGGGTCGGCCGCCCGGGCCGGGGCGCCGGCGGTGTCCGGGCGCCGGGTGAGCAGCGAGTCGAGGATCTCGCCGACCCGGATGGCGGTGTTGGACAGCAGCGAGGAGGTGATGCCGTGGGTGTGCTCGGTGGCGGCGCCCTGGAGGTAGACGCCGCAGCGCAGTTCGGGCCCGGCGGCCAGGCGGTAGTCGCGTCCGACCCGCGGCCGGCCGAGTTCGTCGCGCAGGCAGTGCGCGCCGGCCTCGCCGAGCAGGGCGAGGTCGTCGGCGGGCCGGTAGCCGGTGGCGCAGACCACCAGGTCGGCGTCGAGCGGCAGCCGTTCGCCGGTCACCAGGGACTCCACGGTGGCGCGCACACCGGTCTTGGTCTCCTCGACCCCGGCGAGCCGGGAGACGTTGAGCAGCCGCAGCCGCTCCCGGCCGAGCACCTTCTCCCGGTACGAGCGGTGGTAGAGGTCGTCGATGAGGTCGATGTCCACCACGGCGTAGTTGGTGTTGGCGTGGTAGCCCATCAGCCGGCGCTTGGTCTCCTCGGGGGCGGTGAAGTAGGCGTCCACCGCGGCGGGGTCGAAGATCCGGTTGGCGAAGGCGCTGTCGTCGGCGGGGCTGTAGCCGTAGCGGGCGAAGACCGCGCAGACCTCCGCGTCGGGGAAGCGCCGGTGCAGGTAGCCGACGGTCTCGGCGGCGCTCTGGCCGGCGCCGACCACGACCAGGCGGGCGGGATCGGTGCCGTCCAACTCCGCGATCCGGGTGAGCAGGTCGCGGTTGTGCCAGACCCGGTCGGTGCGCTCGACGCCCTCCGGCATGTGCGGGCGGAGCCCGGTGCCGAGGACCAGGTTGCGGGCCCGGTGGACGACCGGCTCGGCGCCGGCGTGCGGCCGGGAGACGACGTCGAGGTACTCCACGAGGCCGTCGCGCACCACCGGGCGGACGGCGACGACGTCGTGCCCGTAGGACACCATGTCGTCGACCTTGGAGGCGGCCCACTCGAAGTAGTCGTGGAACTCGATCCGCAGCGGGAACAGGTTCTTGTGGTTGATGAAGTCGATCAGCCGGCCCCGGCTCTGCAGGTAGCACAGGAAGCTGTACTGGCTGGCCGGGTTCCGCAGCGTCACCAGGTCCTTGAGGAAGGAGACCTGCATGGTGGCGTCGTCGATCAGCATGCCCCGGTGCCAGCCGAAGGAGGGCTGGCGCTCCAGGAAGTGGGCGGTGACGGCCCCGCTCCGGCCGGCCCGCGCGTTGTGCTCGCAGATCGCCAGCGCCATGGCGACGTTGGACGGCCCGAAGCCGACCCCGACGAGATCGTGGACCGGTGGCCCGCCGTCGGGAAGAGCCTGCGACATGTCACTCCCATCGACTCGGGTCGGGCGTTTGGGGGCGGAGGCGGTCGGGCACCCTCGCAAACGCCGAACCGGCGGCAGTTACTTAGGTGAAGCTAACCTAAGTGGCCGCGAACTGTCGACACCCCTCGCAGCTCAAGTCGGTTCCCGCAGGCTGAAATTCGCCCTCATTGCCTAGGTTAGGCAAGCCTTGCTTTACTGTCGGCGAACCGGCACACTGCCTCAAGGAGGAGCCCATGCGGGTCGTCATGTTCGGCTATCAGACCTGGGGCCACCGCACGTTGAAGGCGCTCCTGGAATCCGAGCACGACGTGGTCCTGGTCGTGACCCACCCCAGGAGCGAGCACGCCTACGAGAAGATCTGGAGCGACTCGGTCGCCGACCTCGCCGAGGAGCACGGCGTCCCGGTACTGATCCGCAACCGCCCCGACGACGAGGAACTGCTGGAGCGGCTCAAGGCCGCCGAGCCGGACGCCATCGTGGCCACCAACTGGCGCACCTGGATCCCCGAGTCCGTCTTCGGCCTCCCCCGCTACGGCACCCTCAACGTCCACGACTCGCTGCTGCCCGCCTACGCCGGCTTCTCCCCGCTCATCTGGGCGCTGATCAACGGCGAGAAGGAGGTCGGGGTCACCGCGCACCTCATGAACGAGACCCTGGACGCCGGCGACATCGTGCTGCAGCGCGCCGTCCCGGTCGGGCCCCGCGACACCACCACCGACCTGTTCCACAAGACGCTGGAGCTGTTCGGCCCGATCACCGTCGACGGACTCGCCGAACTCGCCTCCGGACGCACCGACTTCCCGAAGCAGGACCGCAGCCGGGCCAGCTTCTTCCACAAGCGCGCCGAGGAGGACATCCGGATCGACTGGCGCTGGCCCGCCGACCGGCTCGACCGGCTGGTGCGCGCCCAGTCCGCGCCCTACCCCGCCGCCTTCACGCACCACCGGGGCCGGCGGCTGGAGATCCTCGCCGCCGAGGTATCCGCCGAACGCTACGGCGGCACCGCCGGCCGGATCTTCTACCGGGAGGGCGAGGGCGTGGTCGTCGTCGCCGGCCCGGACGCCCACACCGGACGCAACCACGGACTGGCCGTCACCCGCGTGCGCACCGAGGACGGCCGGGAACTCGCCGCCACCGACTACTTCACCACCATGGGCGGCTACCTCACCGACTGCCCCTAGGGCTTGTCTGACAATTCGCGTCGCATGAGCGCGCGACGCCGGGCACCCCGGCGACGCGCCCGCGGCGGTGTCGACGAAGTCGCGTCCGAGCGGCGGGACTTCGCCGACACGCCCCCGGGCGCCCCTGACCTCACCAAGGGATCGGACCCATGCGCATCGCCACCCCACGCCGCTACCTCATGTGCCGGCCCACCCACTTCGACGTGGTCTACTCCATCAACCCGTGGATGGATCCGCACAAGCCCGTCGACACCCCGCGCGCCGTCGCCCAGTGGGAGCACCTCCGCCGGACCTACCTGGACCTCGGCCACACCGTCGAGACCGTGGATCCCCGCCCCGGACTGCCCGACATGGTCTTCGCCGCCAACGGCGCCACCGTGGTCGACGGCCGGGCCCTGGTCGCCCGCTTCCGCGACGCCGAACGCCGCGCCGAGGCCCCCGCCTACCGCGCGCGGCTGCACGAACTCGGCTTCACCGACCTGCACACCGCCGAACTCGTCAACGAGGGCGAGGGCGACTACCTGCTGGCCGGCGACCTGCTGCTGGCCGGCACCGGCTTCCGCAGCGACCCCCGCTCGCACGCCGAGGCCCAGGAGTACTTCGGTCGGCCCGTGATCAGCCTCACCCTGGTCGACCCGAACTACTACCACCTCGACACCGCGCTGACCGTCCTCGACGACCGCACGATCGCCTACTACCCGCCCGCCTTCTCCCCCGGCAGCCGCGCCGTCCTGGAGCGGCTCTTCCCCGACGCCGTCACCGCCGACGACGCCGACGCCAAGGTCTTCGGACTCAACGCCACCTCGGACGGCCGCAACGTCGTGCTGCCGTCGGCCGCCACCGGCCTCGCCGAACAGCTGCGCGAGCGCGGCTTCCGTCCGGTCGGCGTCGACCTGACCGAGCTGCTGCTGGCCGGCGGCAGCGTCAAGTGCTGCACGCTCGAACTCCGTCCGGCCGCGTAACCGGCCACCCGGACGCGGGCGGCCCGCCGGACCGGCCCGCTCGACCGACCCGCCGGCGCGGCGCGGTCCCGGGGCTGCCCGGCCCGGGACCGCCCGCGCCGGGCGGGTGTGCGGTCGACCAGCGGTCAGGCCTTCGACCCCGCCGCGTAGGCGGTGGCGATCCGCGCCCCGAGCCGGGCGTTGTTCTTCACCAGGGCGATGTTCGCCTTGAGGCTGTCGCCGCCGGTGATCTCGACGATCCGGCCCAGCAGGTACGGGGTCGCCTCCTTGCCCTTGATACCCAGCTCGTCCATGTCCGCCAGCGCCCGGTCGATGATCGCGGAGATCCGCTCGGCCGGGATCTCGTCGCCCTCGGGGATCGGGTTGGCGATGTTCAGGCCGCCCGCGATACCCAGGTCCCACTTGGCGCGCATCACCGCGGCGATCTCCTCCGGCGAGTCCGAGCGCATCGGCGCCCGGAAGCCGCTGCTGCGGGAGAAGAAGGCCGGGAACTCGTCCGTACCGTAGGCGATCACCGGCACGCCGCCGGTCTCCAGGTTCTCCAGCGTCAGGCCGATGTCCAGGATGCTCTTCACCCCGGCGCTGACCACCGCGACGTCGGTCTGCGCCAGCTCGGTGAGGTCGGCGCTGATGTCGAAGCTCTGCTGGGCACCGCGGTGGACGCCGCCGAGGCCGCCGGTCACGAACACCCGGATCCCCGCCAGCGCCGCCAGCCGCATGGTCGCCGCCACGGTGGTCGCCCCGTGCTCGCCGCGGGCGATCACGTACGGCAGGTCGCGCAGGCTGGCCTTGGTGACGTTCGGGCTGGTGGCGAGGAGCTCCAGGTCCTCCGGGGTCAGCCCGACGCACGGGCGGCCCGAGAGCACCGCGATGGTGGCCGGCACCGCACCCTGGCTGCGGATGATGTCCTCGACCTCGGTGGCCATCGCGACGTTCTGCGGGTACGGCATGCCGTGGCTGATGATCGTGCTCTCCAGCGCGACGACCGGACGGCCGTCGGCGAGGGCCTGGCGGACCTCCTCGGTGAGGACGAGGTCGGGGTGGGGGGTGCTGGTCACAGGGTGCTCCCGGTGTCGGTGCTGTCGGTGCTGCTCGTGGTGTCTGTGGTGTCCGCGGTGTCCGCGGTGTCCGTGGTGTCCACGGTGTCCGTGGTGGGGCTGTCGCCGGGTGTCCGGCGGCCGGCGCCGCCCCGCTCGGCTCCGGGCCGCTCGGCGCCGCCCCGCTCGGCGAGGGCCTGCGCCAACAGCCGGGCCGACAGGTCGGGCCGGACGGTGTGGGCGCTCTCGATGGTCACGGCGGCCGCGGCCGCCCCGAGGGCCGCCGCCTCCTGCGGCGAGTGGCCCGCCAGCAGCGCATGGGCGAACGCGGCGAGCATCGAATCGCCCGCCCCCGTGACGTCCTCGACCCGCGCGGACAGCGCCGGGACGAACACCCGCCCCTCGTCCGCACTGCTCAGCAGACTGCCCCGGACACCGAGCCGCACCCAGACGTGCTGCACCCCGCGTTCGTGCAACTGCTGCGCGGCGGCGAACAGTTCGTCGTCCGTGCCGGCGGGCAGGCCGGTCAGGGCGGTCAGCTCGTCCCGGTTCGGGGTGACCGCGAACAGCGGGCGGTCCGCGGCGATCAGCGGGGCCAGGGCGGCGGCCTTGGGCACGCTCACCGGGTCCACCAGCGTCCGCACCCCGGCCGCCAGCCCCAGGTCCATCGCGTGCGAGGCGGTCGGGCCGGAGAGGTTCCCGTCGAGCACCAGCAGGCCGGCGTGCGCGAGCAGTTCGCGCAGCGGGCCGAGGTGCTCCGGCGCCAGGTGCGCGGTCGCCGTCATGTCCGCGACCGCCAGGACGAGTTCGCCGTCGGCGTCGAGCACCGCGGTGTAGGTCCCGGTCGGGTGCTCGCCGCGGTGCACGTGGTCGAGCCGGACGCCCGCGGCGGCCGTGTCGGCGTACAGGCGCTCGCCCATCGGATCGTTGCCGAGGGCGGCCAGCAGATAGGTCGGGGTACCGAGCCGGGCCAGGTTCTCGGCGATGTTGCGGGCCACCCCGCCGGCCGCCATCGACCCCGAGCCGGGGTTGCTGGTCCCGAGGATCGCGGTCGCCGCGCTGCGCGCCTTGATGTCCAGGTTGGCCCCGCCGATCACCACGGCGGAGGGCTCCTCGCTGAGGATGTAGCCCCGCCCCCGGATCGCCCCCTTGCGGGCCAGGTTCGACAGGTGGACGTTCACCGCCGCCCGCGTGGTGCCGAGCCGTTCGGCGATCTCGGCCGGGGCGAGCAGCGGATCGTGCCGCAGCAGGCCGATGATCTCGCGTTCTCTCTCCGTCAGCGCCATGCTTAGAACACTAAAGCGCCTTAAGATATGTAGGCAAGCCTTTGGGGTCGGGCAATCCGGAACGCCGCCGGGGCACGGCGGACGGTCAGTGCTGCCGCCTGAGCTCCCGGACGAGGTGGACGAAGGCCCGGATCCGGGCGTTCTCGTCGGCGGCCCTCCAGAGCAGGCCGTAGTCGATCGTCGGGGCGTCGCTGAACGGGACGAAGACCACGCCCGGCCGGGTGTAGTAGCCGGCGCCGCGGGCGGCGACCACCGAGACGCCCTTGCCGTTGCTGATGTGCGCCAGGACCTCCTGCCAGTAGACGATCGGCGCACCGTGCGGGATGGGGCGGCCGGACGGGGTGCGGGTCGGGTAGTGGTACTCCAGCCAGTAGTCGGGGGTCTTCCCGGTCACCGGCAGCAGCACCGTGTCGGCCAGGTCCTCCAGCGAGACGCTCCCCCGCTCGGCGAACGGGTGCCCCACCGGGACCATCAGCGCCCGCGGCTCGGAGAAGACCACCGGGCCGACCGCGATGTCCGGTTCGCGCACCGGGAACTCGGTGAGCTGGAGGTCGAGTTCGCCCGAACGCAGCGGGCCGTACGGATCGTTGAGCTGCACCTCCTGGATGCGCACCTCGCAGTCCGGGTACCGCTCGCGGAACACGTCCGCGGCCCGGACGACCAGGTCGCCGCACCACAGGGCGGAGTAGCCGACCCCGAGCGTGCCGGTGACGCCGCGGGCGGCAACGATCGCCTGCGCCAGCCCGGCGCCGATCCGCTCGTAGGCGGGGGCGAGTTCGTCGCGCAGCTGGCGGCCGAGCGCGGTCAGCCGGACGTCGCGGCTGGTGCGTTCGAACAGCGGTGCGCCGACCTGGCGTTCCAGCTTCTTGATGGTCTGGCTGATCCGGCCGGTGGTCACCCGCAGCCGTTCCGCGGTGCGGCCGAAGTGCAACTCCTCCGCCAGCGTCAGGAACGCCTCCAGCTCCAGCCGTTCGAGCACCGCTGCCTCCCTGGGTCCGTCCCTCGACAGTGCGTCATGAACGGTAGCCGGTGCGGGCCCGGCCCGTTGAACCGGGTTAAACGCTCGTACCCGGAACGGCCGTTGATGCCCGTTCCGTCCCGCGGGCAGACTGGCCGCGAACGGACCGCCGCCGCCTGGAGGGCACCCCCGCATGAGACTCACCGTGACCACCTTCGTCTCCCTGGACGGCATCCTGCAGGGCCCTGGAGGGCCCGAGGAGGACGCCTCCGGCGGGTTCGAGCTCGGCGGCTGGCTGGTGCCGTACGTCGACGAGGGGTTCGGCTCGATCGCCGGACCGTGCTGAAGCACGACCTGGTGGACGAGCTGCGGCTGCTGACCTTCCCGGTGGTGCTGGGCAAGGGCAAGGGCCTGTTCGAGCCCGGTACCGTCCCGACCGCCTGGCGGCTGTCCGACGTCCGGTCGACCGGCACCGGGGTGATCGGCCACACCTACGAGTTCGCGGGCCGCCCGGCGCTCGGCGACATCGAGGTCGGCGAGGACGGCCGGGAGCAGTTGGTCCGCGGCTGATACCGGCCCGGTCGCGCGCCCAGGCCCTGCCCTGAAAGGCGCGCACGCCCCTACTCACGGATTCGGGACACCCATGCGGAGGATCACCGCCGGCTTCTTCATCTCACTGGACGGGGTCGTGGAGGCTCCGTACGCCTGGCACTTCCCCTACCTGAGCGAGGAGGTGACCCGGGCCGTCGCCGACCTGACGGCGGGGGCGGAGGCGATGCTGTTCGGCCGCCGCACCTATCAGGAGTTCGCCCGGCACTGGGCCCCGCGCGGCGACGACCCGCTGGCCGCCCGGCTGGCGGCGATCCCCAAGTACGTCGCCTCCACCACCCTGGAGCGGGTGGACTGGGCCAACTCCACCCTGCTGACCGGCGACCCGGCGGAGCGGATCGCCGAGCTGAAGCGGGGCGGGGACGGCCGGGTCGCCGTCGCGGGCAGCGCCGTGCTGGTCCGCTGGTTGCTGGCGCACGGTCTGCTGGACGAGCTGACGCTGCTGGTGCACCCGGTGGTGATCGGGACCGGCGCCCGGCTGTTCGAGGGCGAGTCGGACCGGTACCCGCTGGCGCTGACCCGCTCCGCCGCCCTCGCCAACGGCACCCTGCACGTCACCTACCGGCCCGCCTGACCGGGGCCGCGCCGGGAAGAGGGGCTGCTGATGGAAGGCGGCCGCGCCAGGAGGGCCGGCAGCAGGAGGACGGCCGGTCCGGACCCGGGGTCCGGACC
>NZ_JBSGXP010000112.1:23971-28149 GCF_053610105.1 Kitasatospora sp. NPDC054939
GGGGTGTGGTGGGCGGGGGGCCGCGCCGGGTGGGCGGCCAGCTGGCGGCGGGGGGGCCCGCCCGGGGGCCCCCCCCCGGCCCTCCGGCGCGTCCGCACGCCCCCGTCCGCCACCCGTCCGCCCCGACGCCTCCCGCGCACGCCCCCGACCTGCGCCGGAGCCCGGGGCGTGCGCGGAACAACCGGCGAACCCCGGTTCCAATACTTTGTAAGGTTAGGCTAACCTCTAGCCCGTGAACGTCGGTGAAGAGAACTCCGCGGCCGGGCGCAGCCGCGGCCATGAACTGTCGGCCACGGGTGTCACCGTGGCCTACGACGGCGTCGACGTCGTGCACGACGCGGCGCTGGCGCTGCGGCCCGGCGACGTGACCGTGCTCGTGGGACCGAACGGCAGCGGCAAGTCGACGCTGCTGCGCACCCTCGCGCGCCTGCAGCGGCCCCGGACCGCCACCCTCGTCATCGACGGGGACACCGACGGCCTCGCCCTGTCGCCCCGCGAGTTCTCCCGCCGGGTGGCCCTGCTGACCCAGGGTCGCCCCACGCCCAGCGGACTGACCGTCCGCGACGTCGTCGAGTTCGGCCGCTACCCCTACCGGGGCCGCTGGGGCAAGGCCGACCCGGACGGCCGGGCCGCGGTGGACCGCGCGCTCGACCTGACCGGCGTCGCCGACCTCGCCGACCGCGGCGCCGAGCACCTGTCCGGCGGGCAGCTCCAGCGCGTCTGGCTGGCCGGCTGCCTCGCCCAGGAGACCGGCGTCCTGCTCCTCGACGAACCGACCACCTACCTCGACCTGCGCTACCAGATCGAACTCCTCGACCTGATGCGCGATCTGGCGGACGACCACGGGATCGCCGTCGGGGCCGTGCTGCACGACCTCGACCAGGCCGCCGCCGTCGCCGACCGGATCGTCCTCCTCCACGCGGGGCGCGTCGTCGCCGACGGCAGCCCCGAGGACGTGCTGACGCCGCAGCTCCTCACCGACACCTACGGCATCCGCATCGAGGTCGACACGGACCCCGTCACGGGCCGGCTGCGCACCCGCGCGATCGGCCGGCACCACACCCGATTCGAAAGGCTCAGCACCACCCCATGAGACGAGTCTCCCTGGCCGCTGCGGCCCTCACCGCCGCCGCCCTCGCCCTCACCGCCTGCGGCACCACCGAGAAGCCCGCCGGCGACGCCAAGAGCACCGCCGAGAAGATCACCCTCACCGACTCCACCGGCACCAAGGTCGAGCTGAACGGCCCCGCCAAGAAGGTCGTCGGCACCGAGTGGAACGTCGTCGAGAACCTCGTCTCGCTCGGCGTCGACCCGGTCGGCGTCGCCGACGTCAAGGGCTACAAGACCTGGAACACCGCGGTCCCGCTGAAGAACGATCCCAAGGACATCGGCACCCGCGGCGAGCCGAGCATGGACACCGTCGCCGGGCTCGCGCCCGACCTCATCATCGCCACCAACGACCTGCCGCCGGCCGCCGTGCAGCAGCTGCGCAAGGTCGCCCCGGTGCTGGAGCTCAAGGCCGCCGACGCCGCCGACCCGATCGGCCGGATGACCGGCAACCTGGACCTCATCGCCCAGGCCACCGGCACCGTCAAGCAGGCCGACAAGCTCAAGAAGGACTTCCAGGCCAAGCTCGACGAGGGCAGGAAGGCCCTCGCCGACGCCGGTCTGGCCGGCGCCCCGTACGCCTTCGCGGACGGCTACGTCGTGTCCAACCAGGTCTCCGTCCGGCCGTACACCAGCGGCTCGCTGATCGGCGCGGTCAACGAGAAGCTCGGCCTGAAGAACGCCTGGACCGTCCAGGGCGACGAGCTCTACGGCCTGGGCACCACCGACGTCGAGGGCCTCACCAAGCTCGGTGACGTGCGGTTCGCCTACATCGGCAACGACCAGGACAAGGACAGCACCCCGTTCACCGGCGTCCTCGCCACGAACTCGGTCTGGACCTCCCTGCCGTTCGTCACCAAGGGCAACGTCCACCGGCTGCCCGACGGCATCTGGATGTTCGGCGGCCCCGAGTCGATGAACAAGTACGTCGACTCCGTCGTGAAGGCGCTGAAGAAGTAACCCGATGGCCGTCACCGCTACCTCCCCCGCCCCCCGTCCGCCGACGGCCACGTCCCGGACGGGCACGGCCGCGGTGACGGCCGCCGTGGTCCTCCTCGTCACGGTCCTCGCGATCGTCGACCTCACCCAGGGCACCGCCGCCGTCGGCGCCGCCGAGGTCTGGAAGGCGCTCACCGGCCGGTCCGACCCCGCCGACGCGTCGGTGATCGTCGCCTCGCGCCTGCCGCGGACGACCGCCGGCCTGCTGGTCGGGGCCGTGCTCGGCATGGCCGGCGCCGCCCTGCAGTCCGTCAGCCGCAACGTGATCGCCTCGCCGGACACCCTCGCGGTCAACGCGGGCTCCTACCTCGCCCTCAGCACCGCCGCCGTCACCGGTCTCTCGCTGCCGCTGTTCGCGTCCTCCGGCATCGCCTTCGCCGGCGGCCTCGCGGCGGCGGCCGTGGCGCTCGGCCTCTCCGGCCTCGGCGCCGGCACCGTCCGCCTGGTGCTGGCCGGCAGCGCCCTCACCCTCGGCCTGACCGCGGTCACCGAGGGCCTGCTGCTGCTGTTCCCCCAGCAGACCGTGGGCATGTACGCCTGGAACCAGGGCAGCATCGCGCAGAACGGCTTCGACGGCATCCTGCAGATGGCGCCGATCGCCGTCCTCGCGCTGGTCGGGCTGCTCCTGGTCGCCCGCCGGATCGACGCGCTGGCCCTCGGCGACGACGCCGCCCGCGGCCTCGGCGTCCCGGTCCGGGCCACCCGGATCACCGTCGTCGTGCTCGCGGCCCTGCTCTCCGCCGCCGCCGTCACCCTGGCCGGCCCGATCGGCTTCGTCGGCCTCTGCGCCCCCGCCCTGGTCCGCTTCCTCGCCCGCCGGCAGCGCGGCTTCACCCGCACCCGCACGGCCCTGCCGGTCGCCGGCCTGGCCGGCGCCGCGCTCGTGCTCGGCGCGGACGTGCTGCTGCGCACCTTCGTCGCGGCGGACGTCGCGGTCGCCGTCCCGACCGGCGTCGCGACCAGCCTGGTCGGCGCGGTCTTCCTGATCGTCATGGCCGCCCGGGTGCGGGACACCGCGGGCGCCACCGCCGCCGAACGGCTGCGCATCCGCAGCCGCGGCGTCTTCCTGACGACCACGACCGTCCTGGTGGTGGTGCTGGTCGGGATCACCGTCGCGGCCGTGCTGGTCGGCGACACCAAGCTGCTGCTGGGCGACGTGCTGAACTGGGTGCAGGGGCGGTCCGGACGGGCCGTCACCTTCGTCCTCGACACCCGTGTCCCCCGCGTCCTCGCGGCGCTCCTCGCGGGCGGGGCGCTCGCCCTGGCCGGCACGATGGTCCAGGCCGTGACCCGCAACCCGCTCGCCGAGCCGGGCATCCTGGGCGTCTCGGGCGGGGCCGCGCTGGGCGCCGTCCTGCTGGTGACGACGGTGCCGCTGGCCGGTTCGTGGAGCGTCGCCGGGGCTGCCTTCGCGGGCGCCGCGGCCAGTTCGCTGCTGGTCTTCGGGCTTGCCGCCCGGGGCGGCTTCCAGCAGAACCGGCTGGTGCTGGTCGGCTTCGGCGCCGCCACCGGCAGCTCCGCGCTGATCAGCCTGATGATCGTCCTCACCGACCCGTTCAACGCCACCAAGGCACTCACCTGGCTGTCCGGCTCCACGTACGGGCGGACGCTGCCGGACGTGGTGCCGCTCGCGATCGTCCTCGCCGCAGGCGTCGCCGTCGCGGTGGCCCGGCGCACCGAACTGGACCTCGTCTCGCTGGACGAGGACACCCCGCGGCTGCTGGGCCTGGACCTCTCCCGCGGGCGGCTGGGCTTCCTCGTCCTGAGCGTCCTGCTCAGCGCGGCCGCCGTGGCCGCGGCCGGCACCATCGGCTTCGTCGGCCTGGTGGCGCCGCACGCGGCCCGCGCCCTGGTCGGCCGCCAGCACGCCCGGGTGGTCCCGACCGCGATCCTGCTCGGCGCCCTCCTGGTCTGCACCGCGGACCTGGTCGGCCGCACCGTCATCGCCCCCGCCCAGCTGGGCGCCGGCCTGATGACCGCGGTGATCGGCACGCCGTACTTCCTCTACCTGCTGGTCCGGGGCCGGCGCTAGGGCTGCGCAGCCGCATCCGGCCGGGGGCCGGTGCCGGGGG
>NZ_JBSGXP010000113.1:0-27918 GCF_053610105.1 Kitasatospora sp. NPDC054939
CGGCCCCCCCCCCCCCCCCCCCCAACAACTGGGGCCGGGGCGGGGGCGCCCCCCCCCCGGCGCCGCCCGGGGGGGGGGGCCGCGCCCCCCCCGCCCCCCCCCCCGCGACGGGCGCGACGGGCGCGACGGGCACGGCGGGCGTCCTGAAACAGCCCGCGCCGGCCCGCCGCCGCCCGCAGCAGCCCACGGTTGCCTGGCTGCGGACGCGGATGCCCGCAGCCGGGCACGGCCCACACCGCCCCTCCGCAGCCCACGCCGGCCCACCTCGGCTCTGCCGCCCCGCCGCCCCACCGACCCGCACCCGGTCAGCCGCCGCCCTCCGGTTTCCACCAGCACCCGCATTCCGGGTGCACGCGCAGCCGCAGGCGTCGCACCATGCCGTCCTCCGCGGAGACCTCGCACCAGCCGCCGAGGCTCGGCGGCTCGCCGCCGTCCAGGTACAGCTGGGCATGGAGGCCCGCGAGCCCGGCGACGGCGGTGGCCACGGCGGTGTCGCAGGCCGGTACGGGCGGGCGGCCGGGCCCCTCGTTGGCGATCTGGGTGAGCAGCCGCGGCCATGCCTCGTCCTCGTCCTCGCGGGCGAGCAGCAGGCACGTCCCGCACGCGGTGGCGCCGGGCACCACCAGCGGCCCGACCACGCCGGTGCGTTCGACGACGCCCGCGTAGAGGTGCGGTACCCCGGCGCGCATCAGCTGTTTGGACTCGTACGAGCCGCAGGCGTAGGCGCCGCTGCCGTCCCGGGCGGCCAGCACCACCAGGGCGGGGGACGCACGCGGGGGGCTTGCGCGGGCCCGGCGCGCCCCGGCGGCCCGCTGGACGGCCTCGCGGGCGGCGGTGGCGCGGAGCCGTCCGATGTCCGTGGGCGGCAGTCCGGCCGGGGCGCAGTCGGCGGCGGTGACCCGGCCGCCGTCCGCCACGACGACCCGGCCGGTGCCGCCGGCCGCGAGTACGGCGGCCACGGCGGTGCCGACCCGACCCGCCCCGCGGACCTCCACGACCGTCTCCGCCCGCCGGGCGAGCACGGCGGCGGCATCGCCGGGCCCGGGGTGCACCAGGGAGAGCGAGGCGAGGTCGGGCCCGAGCTGGTCGCGCAGCGGTGGCGGGAACCGGCCGAGGGCCGCGCCGACGGCCGTCGCGTCGTCCAGCAGCCCTTCCCGCTCCAGCGAATCGAGCAGGCCCTCGGCGGGTTCGCGGCCGAGGCCGAGCCGTTCGCCGGCGGCGACCAGATCGGGCCGGTCGTGGTGCCCGTCGAGCAGGTCGAGGAAGGCCCGGACGGCCTCGTCGGTCTGTCCCAGCCGGCGGGCGTGCCGGGGGAGGGTGCCGAGCTGCAGGGTCTCGGTGTCCCGCCAGCCGCGGGACAGGGCGGATTTCAGCACAGGGCGCACGGGAAGCGCACCTCCGATCGCTTTCGGACGGAACGACTGACCGCAGCATGCACCATCCCGGCCCGGTCGTGCGCAGAGTTATCCACAGCCCCAGACCAATGATCAGTTGATCCGTTCGCAGGCCCTGTGGATAACCCGACGTCCGACCGGAGGTCGCGTTCCGGACACCTGCCGTCACCCTTTCGTTCTCGATCACTCCACGAAAGATTTCGGCCACGACAGCGGACTTCTGTCAGGGGTTCCGGGTAACGTCGTGTGGCATGGCGGCCGAACGGGACTCCCATCCTTCGGCGTCGCGTCGGCATGCCCGTGCAGCGTCCGGGTCCCAGGTCGCGGCGCCGAACACGCGCGGGCGTCCGGACCAGCCCCCGGCGCAGAACCGGCCCCCGGCCCAGGCCGCCCACCCGGCGCAGGCCCCGCTCTCCCAGGCCGCCCCGCTCTCCCCGGCAGCCCCGCACGTCCCCGCCGCCCCGCACTCCCCGGCCGCCCACACCGCGGCGCCGGAGCCGAGCGCCGCGGCCCACCCCGACCACCCCCGCGTGGAGGTCCGCCGCAGCGCCCGCCGCAGCCGCACCGTCTCCGCCTACCGCGAGGGCGACCGCACGATCGTCCTGATCCCGGCCCGGATGTCGCTCGCCGAGGAGCAGCGCTGGGTGGCCCAGATGCTGGAGAAGCTGGCCGCCCAGGAGAGCCGCCGGATGCTCGGCGACGAGGCCCTGGAGGCGCGGGCGCGCGAGCTGTCCGCCGCCTACTTCGGCGGCCGGGCCCGCCCCGCGCAGGTCCGCTGGGTCACCAACCAGAACTCCCGGTGGGGTTCCTGCACCCCCAGCGAGCGCACCATCCGGCTCTCGCACCGGCTCCAGGGCATGCCGGAGTACGTCGTCGACTACGTGCTGCTGCACGAGCTGGCGCACCTGCTGGTGCCGGATCACGGCCCCGCCTTCTGGGCGCTGCTGGAGGCGTACCCGCGGACGGAGCGGGCGCGCGGCTACCTGGAGGGCGTGGTGTCGGCGGCCCGGCTGCCGCACGTCCCGGGCGCCCGCCACTCCTCCCCGGGTGCGGGCCACACCCCGGTGCCGGACCAGGGGCCGGCCGAGTCCTGCGCCTGAGCGCGCAGCCCGCAGCTCCTCCGCTCCTTCGCGCGCGAAGGCGGTCGCGCCCCGAGTCGCCCGGGTAACGGGACGGCAAGGGAACCGCGCCGACGCCTGCCCCGTCCGGATCTGGTGGGATAGGGTCGCGGGACCGCGCCGGTACGCATGGGGAGGGCAAGCTCAACGCCATGACCAGGGAACTCGCCAAGGCGTCGCGCGTGCGCATAGCCGAACTGACCACGGGCACCGACCTCTACCTCGGCGTCCACCTCGCCGCTCCCGGGCTGGTGTTCGACATCAGCTGCTTCGGTCTGGACGCCGACGAGCGGTTGAGCGACGACCGCTACTTCGTCTTCTTCAACCAGCCGGCCAGTCCCGAGGGTTCGGTGCGGCTGCTGGGTGCGCAGGCCGGTGACAGCGAGGCGTTCCGGGTGGTGCTGCCGCAGGTGCCGGAGGCGATCCACCGGCTCAGCCTGACCGCGACCATCGACGGTGCGGGGCAGATGTCCCAGGTCGCCTCGGGGTATGTGCGGATCGTCGCGGACGGGACCGAGGTCGGCCGGTACTCCTTCACCGGCGCGGAGTTCAGCACCGAGCGCGCGGTGATGCTGGCGGACCTCTACCGCCGCAACGGCGAGTGGCGCTTCACCCCGGTCGGCCAGGGCTTCGACGGCGGCCTGCGGGCGCTGCTGGAGAACTTCGGCGGCGAGGCCACGGAGGAGGACGAGCAGCCGGCGCAGGCCCCCGTGCCGGCTCCGGTCCCCGCGGCGGCCCCGCCCGTCCCGCAGCCCACCGTGCAGATCCCGGGCCAGCAGCCCTTCCCGCCGTCCACCGGGCAGACCCCGCAGCCCGCCGCAGCGGCGTACCCCCAACCGTCCGCCGCAGCGGCGCACCAGCAGCCGGGCGTGCGGATCTCGCTGGTCAAGTACGCCGAACTGCCCGAGCAGACCGGCTGGTCGCAGCAGAACGACCACCTCGTCCGCTACACCCTCACCAAGGGCCAGGACGTCCTCGCGCTGAACGGCAGCATGGTGGCCTACCAGGGCAGGGCCGACTTCGCGCACGAGAGCTCCGGCATGCTGCGCAAGCTGACCGCCAACCTCACCGGCCAGACGCTGAAGCTGATGCGGGTCTCCGGCGAGGGCCAGGTCTTCCTGGCGGACGAGGCGAGCCACCTCCACGTGGTCCGGCTGGAGGGCGACGCGATCTGCGTCAGCTCCGACCGGGTGCTGGCCTTCGACGCCGGGCTCGACCACGAGGTCCGCCGCATCGAGGGCGAGGGTCTGCCCAACGGGGGCTTCTTCACACTGCAGTTCAGCGGGCACGGCACGGTCGTGGTGAAGACCAACGGCATCCCGGTGGTGCTGCCGGTGACGCCGGCCCCGGAGACGTACGCGGACATCCACGCGCTGGTCGCCTGGTCGCGCGGGTCCCAGGTGATCACCACGGCGCCGGTGCGGATCCGGCGCTCGGCGTACGCG
The DNA here is from genome assembly GCF_053610105.1 of Kitasatospora sp. NPDC054939. Taxonomy (NCBI): domain Bacteria; kingdom Bacillati; phylum Actinomycetota; class Actinomycetes; order Kitasatosporales; family Streptomycetaceae; genus Kitasatospora; species Kitasatospora sp. NPDC054939. Next base: position 3,958 of record NZ_JBSGXP010000113.1, read on the forward strand.
GGGCACGCGGCGGAGTCGTACAGCCTCCAGTTCCGCGGCGGGCCGGGCAACTTCATCGTGGTCCAGCCGTTCGAGGTCTGATCCCCACTCGCTGAACCCCCAGGGGAGCAGCCGAACCAGAGAGGAGGGCGCGATGGAGAGGCAGGCGCTCTCGGGCACGTACCTGGAGGGGTACGCGGCCACCCCGGCGACCGCGCGGATGAGCAACCACGGCGCCGCGATGTGCAAGGTCGCCGTGACCGGCGCGCAGGACGTGCTGGCCAAGCCGGGTGCGATGGTGGCCTACGACGGCTACCTGCAGTACGAGCCGGTCTCGCAGTCGCTGCGCCGGGCGCTCGGGGAGTGGGCGTCGGGCGAGCGCAGCCCGCTGCTGCGCTGGTACGGGGACGGCACGCTGTACCTGGCGGACTTCGGCGCGGACGTGCTCAACCTCCAGCTCGACAACGAGTCGCTGTCCGTCAACGGCAGCCATCTGCTGGCCCTGGACGCCTCCTTGGCGTGCACGGTGGAGAAGGTGAAGGGCCCGGTGCTGATGGCCGGGACGGGGCTGTTCAACGTCACGGTGAGCGGCAGCGGCTGGGTCTCGGTGACTTCGCGGGGCGTCCCGGTGGTCCTGGACTGCGCCGAGGCCGAGACCTACGTCGACCCGGACGCGCTGGTCGCCTGGACGACGGGGTTGGAGATCCGGACCCGGCGGACCATGAAGGTCGGCTCGCTGATCGGCCGGGGCAGCGGCGAGGCGATGCAACTGGGCTTCAAGGGCTCGGGTTTCGTCGTCGTGCAGCCCAGCGAGGACACCTCCGACCGACTCAAGATCCGCGGCTGAGACCCGCGTCCGACGCCCAGCGATCCCGCCTCCGAGGAGCAGCGAGCACCGTGCAGAGCCCCCTTCTCTCCCACACCGCCCTGACCGGCGACGAGCGCTTCGCCCTGCAGAACCCGCAGTTGCTGCGGGTGGCGCTGGACGGCCGGGCGGAGGTGCTGGCGCGCAGCGGTGCGATGGTCGCGCACACCGGCCGGGTGCAGTTCACCGGCTGGTCGCCGTCCGGCGGGCGGGGCCGCGGCAACCGGCAGAGCGGTCGGCCCGATGCGCTGGACCTGATGCGGTGCAGCGGCACCGGCACGGTGTACCTGGCCAACCTCGCCCAGCACCTGCACATCCTGGACCTGCAGCGCGAGCGGCTGACGGTGACCAGCAGCTACGTGCTGGCGATGGACACCGGCATCAGCTGGCAGGTGGTGAACATCGAGGGCGGCGAGCGGATCACCGGGGTCGGCACGTACAGCCTGGAGCTGTCCGGCAGCGGCACGCTGGTGGTGATGACTTCGGGCAAGCCGCTGGTGATGCCGGTGGAGCCGGGGCAGTACGTCTACGCGGACGCCGATGCGGTGGTGGGCTGGTCCTCGGCGCTGGAGGTGCAGTTGCAGGCGCAGAGCACCAACACGGAGGCGTGGCGGCGGCGCGGGACGGCCACCGAGGGCTGGGAGCTGGCGTTCACCGGCCGGGGCTTCGTGGTCGTGCAGCCGAGCGAACTGCTGCCGCCCCAGCGCGTCCCGCTCCGCTGACCGCCGGCGTCCGACGGCGGGCGGACGGCTGCCGACCGCCGGCACCCGACCGCCGACTTCCGCTGACCATCGACGGCCCGCCGACCGCCGCCGCGAGGGGGCCCGAGCGGGCCCCCTCGGCGGGCGTCAGGCCGTGAGCTCCCGGGCGCGCGCGACCAGGTCGCGCACCGAGTGGTCGGTGAGCTCGGGCAGCCGGTCGTAGTCGAACCAGCGCAGGTCCAGCGACTCCTCGCTGATCAGTGCCTGCGCGCCGGGCGGGGCGACCGCGACGTACTGGACGTCGAGGTGGGTGTTCTCCGGCCGGTCCTTGCCGGCGCAGCGCACCAGGTGCCGGTCGAGCTTGGCGGGCGCCGGCGCGCCGTCGGCCGTGAGCAGGACGAGGTCGGGGATGCCGGACTCCTCGGTGGCCTCGCGCAGGGCGGCGGAGGCGAGGTCGGCGTCGCCGGGTTCGCAGTGGCCGCCCATCTGCAGCCACATCCCGACCTTGGGGTGCAGGGTGAGGAGCACCCGCTGCCCGGCCGGGTCGACCACGACCGCGCTGGCGGTGATGTGGGCGGGCAGGCACGAGCGGTAGAGGCCGTCGGGCTGCTCGGCGAGGTGGGCGAGGTAGTCGCGGCGCAGCGCGTCCTGCTCCGGGTCGCCGGGCTGCCAGCCGCTGAGGGCGCGGACGGCGTCGGCGTGCAGCGCGGGCGATCCGGCGGTGTCGGTGGTCGTCATGCGGTGGGCTCGCCCTTTCCGCCGTCCTTGCCGTCCTCGTCGCGGTCGGTGCCGGGCCCGTCGCCGCTCTTCCCGCGGACGTCGCCGCCCTTCCCCGGCAGGTCGCCGGCCGCGGCCTCGCCGAGGAGCTTGTCGATGGCGGCGAAGTCGAGGCCGCCTTCGAGGCCGGTGGTGTCGCGGTGGACGAAGGCGTCCGGGTCGTCGAGGTCGGCGGCGGTGGGGAGCATGTCGGGGTGCTCCCAGAGGGCGTCGCGGCCCTCGACGCCGCGGGCGTCGGCGAGCAGGGCCCAGAGCCGGGAGGCGTCGCGCAGTCGGCGGGGGCGCAGTTCGAGGCCGACCAGGGTGGCGAAGGTCTGCTCGGCGGGGCCACCGGCGGCGCGGCGGCGGCGGACGGTCTCGCGCAGGGCGCCGGCCTGCGGCAGGTGGGGTTCGGCGGCGGCGTGGACGACGGCGTCGACCCAGCCCTCGACGAGGGCGAGCGCGGTCTCCAGGCGGGCCAGGGCGGCCTTCTGCTCGGGGGTGTCCTCGGGCTGGAGGAGGCCGCCGGCGAGGGCCTCCTGGAGGGCCTCGGGGTTCGACGGGTCGAGGCGGCCGGCGAGTTCCTCCATGCGGGAGGTGTCGACCTTGATGCCGCGGGCGTAGGCCTCGACGGCGCCGAACAGGTGGGCGCGCAGCCACGGCACGTGCGCGAAGAGGCGCTGGTGGGCGGCCTCGCGCAGGGCGAGGTAGAGCCGGACCTCGTCGGCGGGGACGCTCAGGCCGTCGCCGAACTCGGCGATGTTCTGCGGGAGCAGGGCGGCCTTGCCGGCGGGGGCGAGCGGCAGGCCGACGTCGGTGGAGCCGAGCACCTCGGCGGCGAGGGCGCCGAGCGCCTGGCCGATCTGGGTGCCGAACATGGCGCCGCCCATGGAGCGCATCATGCCCATCAGCGGGCCGGCCATGGCCTGCATCTCCTCGGGCAGGACGCCGCCCATGGCGGTGCCGACGCGCTCGGCGACCGGGTCGACGAGGTCCTTCCAGACCGGGAGGGTGGCCTCGATCCACTCGGCGCGGCTCCAGGCGACGGCGGTGCCGGCTCCGGAGGGGAACTCGGTGGAGCCGTCGAGCCAGAGGTCGGCGAGGCGGACGGCCTCGGCGACGGCGGTGCGCTCGGAGGCGCTGACCGAGCGGTCCTTGCTCTTGCCCTCGGCGGGTTCGGCGACGACGGTCTGGCGGGCGATGTTGTTGGCGAGCTCCCAGTTCACCGGGCCGCCCTCGAAGGAGAGCATCTGGCCGAGCTGCTGGAAGGCGGCGCCGAGGTCGTTGGGGTTGAGCCCGCCGAACAGCGCGCCGAAGGGGTTGTCGGCGCCGGGGCCGCCGGGCGCGCCGGGGCCGCCGGGCATCCCCATGCCGAAGAGGGCGCCGAAGGGGTTGCCGGCGAAGCCGAAGGGCACCTGGCCGCCGTCCTGCGGGGAGCCGCTCTGCTCGCCCTTCTTCTTCTCGTCGCCGGGCTTGGCCTTGCCGTCCTCGGGCTCCTCGGGCGGAACGCCGAATCCGAAGGGAAGGTCGCTCACGGGGTCCTCGATCCGGTCGGCCGTCTTGCGGGTGGGTGGTTCACAGCGGTGGCCCGGGGCGTTCGGCGGAGCGGGGGACTCGCAGCCGGGGGCGGCTCCCGCGCGGCAGGCCCGCGCCGGGTGCACCGCCGGGCCTCCGCCTCGGGCAGGATGGACGTACGTGACACACGTACGTACGCACATAAGCTAACCGTGGAGGATGGCCGGTGAGTTCCCCGCCTTCGGACGTTCGCTCTGGGCTGACCGGAGGTGAGGACGACCCGGACACCACGGCGTCGCCGTCTCCAGCCTACGGCGGACGGCCGCTGACCGTGGCCGTCACCGGCGCCGCCGGCGTGCTCGGCGAGCGCGTCGCGACGCGTCTGGTGTCCTCGCCGGGTGTGAGGAAGGTGCTGGCGGTGGACGACCGGCGCGGTGACGTGCCGGGCGTCCAGTGGCGGATCCTGGACGTGCGCGACCCCGCGGTGGCCGAGCGGCTGGCCGGCGTGGACGTGGTCGTCCACCTGGCGATGGACCTCGGCATGGAGTCCGACCCGCGCGCCCGCTCCGCCTACAACGTGCGCGGCGCGCAGACCGTGCTGACCGCCGCGGCGGCCGCCGGGGTGCACCGGGTGGTGCTCTGCACGTCCGCGATGGTCTACGGGGCGCTGGCCGACAACGAGGTGCCGCTGGCGGAGGACTCGGAGCTGCGGGCCACCGAGGAGGCGTCGCTGGTCGGGGACCTCCTGGAGATCGAGCGGCTGGCGCGCCGGGCGCCGCGGGCCCATCCGGGGCTGCAGGTGACGGTGCTGCGGCCGGCGGTGGTGGTCGGCCCGGGCGTCGACACCGTGCTGACCCGCCACTTCGAGGCGCCCCGGCTGCTGGTGGTGGCGGGCTCCCGGCCGTGCTGGCAGTTCTGCCACGTGGACGACCTGGCGACGGCGCTGGAGTACGCGGCGCTGGGGCTGGTCGAGGGCGAGGTGACGGTCGGCTGCGACGGCTGGCTGGAGCAGGAGGACGTCGAGCGGCTGTCCGGGATCCGGCGGATGGAGCTGCCGGCGGCGCTGGCCCTGGGGACGGCGGCCCGGCTGCACCGGCTGGGGCTGACCCCGGCGCCGGCGGGTGACCTGGCCTACACGATGTACCCGTGGGTGGTGTCGGGCAGCCGGCTGCACGAGGCGGGCTGGCGTCCGGCGTACAGCAACGAGGAGGTGCTGGCGGAGCTGCTGGCGCAGGTGTCGGGCAAGCACGCGGTGGCGGGCCGGCGGCTGGGCGGCAAGGAGGCGGCGACCAGCCTGGGCGCGGCGGGTGCGACGGTGGCGCTGGTCGGTACGGCGGCGCTGGTGCGGCGGGCCCGCAAGCGGCGGCGCTTCTGAGTGGAGCGGTGCTTCCGAGCGGAAGCAGTGGTTCCGGGCGGGGCGGGCAGGGCTGCCGGGCTGCGGCTTCTCACGATGCGAAATTTCGCAATCGTGATACGGAAGCCCCTTGCCCGGGGCCACCCGCGGTGAGCCATCATGGGGGCATGTCCGAGAACCACGACCCCATCCGCCTGCTCGCCATCCGCGACACCCCGCTCTCGCTCGACGAGGTGTACGAGGCGGTCGGCGACGACGCGGCCGGCGGGACGACCGTCTTCGTCGGGACGGTCCGTGACCACGACGGCGGGAAGTCCGTCACCGCGCTGGAGTACAGCTGCCACCCGACGGCCGAGCAGGAGATGCGCCGGATCGCCGAGAAGGTCGTCGCCGACTTCCCGGTCCGGGCGCTCGCCGCGGTGCACCGGGTGGGACGGCTGGAGATCACCGACAAGGCGGTGATCGTCGCGGTCTCCTGCGCCCACCGCGGTGAGGCGTTCGCGGCGGCCCGCCGGCTGATCGACGACCTGAAGCACGAGGTGCCGATCTGGAAGCACCAGGTGTTCTCCGACGGCGAGGAGGAGTGGGTCGGGGCCGGCAGCTGCTGACCGGATCCACCCGTTCCGCGGCGGAGCGCCGTCCCGCCGCGGGGCAAGCCCGTCCCGCCGCGGGACACGCCCGCCCCGGCGCCGGCACGCCGTCCCGCCGCGGGACACGCAGGCACGCCGGGCTCTCACCCGAACGGGTGTGGGCCGGTGGGCCGGATACTCCCTGGCAGTGAGCCGATCGGACGTCCCGTAACCCGGACGGCGCCATCCACGTTGTTCGCCCAGGTGGTTAATCTGCTCATAGACACGACGAGCTGGGAGTACTGAGATGGCTGCGCTCGCCTGGTTGATCATTCCTGTCATCGCCGCGCTGTTCGCCACCGTCTGGGCGGGGTGGGCCCAGCGCAAGCCGCGGGCCACCGGTGACCCGGCCTCGCTCGCCGAGCACCGCCGCTTCACCGCCGCCCTGGAACGCACCACCTCCGCCGGCGACCCGGCCGACCGGCGCAGCCGGTAGGCCGGGGGGCACGGCCCGGGCCCCGTCCCGTACTGTCGAGGCATGCCACGCCGCTCTGCGACGATGCTCGCCGCCACCCTGCTGCTCATAGCGCTGCTCTGCGCGTCGGTGCTGATGAAGGTGCCGTACACGGAGATGAGTCCGGGGCCGACGTACAACACGCTCGGTGTGCAGGAGAAGACGGGCAAGCCGGTGATCACCGTCACCGGGCGCGAGTCGTACCCGACCAGCGGGCACCTCAACATGACCACCGTCCAGGTCACCGGGGCCAAGTACGAGCCCAGCCTGGTCTCGGCGGTGGTGGGCTGGCTGCGCGACGACGTCCTGGTGGTCCCGCACGAGAACGTCTACCCGAAGGGCCAGACGGACGAGCAGGCCAAGAAGCAGAACGCCGAGGAGTTCGCCTCCTCCGAGGACAGCGCGCGGACGGCGGCGCTCACCCAGCTCGGCATCCCGGTCGGCAACGAGCTGATCGTGCGGGCCGTGGTGGCCGGCAGCCCGGCCGAGGGCCGGCTGCACGCCGGGGACCGCATCGCGGCGGTGGACGGCACCCCGGTCACCACCCCGGCGGACGTGGCGAAGGCGGTCTCCCAGCACAAGCCGGGCGAGCAGGTGGTCTTCACCGTCGTGCCGCGGGTGCCCGAGGCCAAGGAGGGCGCCGCCGAACCGGCCGCGGGCGCCGACCCGGCGGCCCGCACCGACGTCACCCTCACCACGCGCAAGTCCGACGAGGGCGACAACGCGGTGGTCGGCATCGTCGCCTCGATCCGGCACACCTACCCGTTCCAGATCGACATCGGCCTGCAGGACGTCGGCGGGCCGAGCGCCGGGCTGATGTTCTCGCTCGGCATCATCGACAAGCTGACGCCCGACGACCTCACCGGAGGCCGGTTCGTGGCCGGGACCGGCACCATCACCGACGACGGCAAGGTCGGCCCGATCGGCGGGATCTCGATGAAGCTGATCGCCGCCCGCGAGGCCGGCGCGGAGTACTTCTTCACCCCGGCCGCCAACTGCGACGAGGCCGGCAAGAACATCCCGGACGGGCTGACCCTGATCAAGGCCGAGACCCTGGCCGGCGCGCTCGGCGCGATGGAGCAGGTCCGCGCGGGGAACACCACCGCCCTGCCGTCCTGCACCAAGTAGTCCTCCGGACCGCCACCGCCGTACGCGCCTCACCGCCGTACGCGCGCCCTCCGGGCAGCACGGGGCCCGGCCACCGGGGGAGCGCCCCCGGCGGCCGGGCCCCGTCGGCTACTTGAAGGTCGCCAGCAGCGCCGCGGTCAGCCCCGGCACCAGGTCCGGGCCGGTCAGCACCTCGCGGGCGACGTCCTTCTCGCGCAGCCGCAGCGCGATCTCCTTCTTGCCGTTGCGCAGCACGGCGGCCGTGATCCGGACCTCCTGGCGCTTGGGCTGGTTGGCCGCCCACTCGGCGAGCTGGGCGTCGGTGGCGTTGCGCGGGCGGGTGGCCTCGGCGTCCGGCGGCAGCATCAGGCGCTCGACGACCAGCGCGCAGCCGGCCACCGCGTCGGGCCAGGCGATGGTGCCGAGGAACTTGTCCAGCGGCGTGCCGGCCGGGATCTCGTCCTGCTCGACGGGGGTCAGGCCGGCCTCGTCGGAGTCGGACAGGCCGAGCTGCTCGGCGATCCGGGGGTCGGCCCGGCGCAGTTGGGCGCTGTCCACCAGGGCGAACAGCCGGGCCGGGAGGTCCCAGCCGAGGGTGGCGACGTACTCGTCGATCTCCAGGGCGGCCCGGGTCAGCGGGGTCGCGGCCGGGAGCTTGGAGACGTCGTCGGGGGTGTTGGATCCATCGGACATGCCTCAATCCTCACACGCCCCGGCCTCCCCGGGGGTCGTGCGGGGCCCCGGGGGTCCCGGGTAACCGCTTGCTAACGGTGGGAACTCGGCAAAAGCCTGGTTAAGTTGCTCTGACGACCGCCCCATTCGAGACGACACACAGCCGAGGTGCCACCGTGGTCTTCCAGATGCCGGAACGCTCAGGGCCGGGTTTCCGGCGCAGAGTAGGCCCGCCCTCCCGCAGGACGCGGGTGCTGCTGCTGACCCTGGGCGTACTCGCGGTGCTGTTCCTGCTGTTCGTCATGTTCGCCGGTTTCTGGACGGACTGGCTCTGGTTCAAGTCCGTCCACTACTCCTCGGTGTTCACCACCCAGTTGTGGACGAAGGTCGGGCTGTTCGCGGTCTTCGGACTGCTGATGGCGCTGTTCGTCGGCTTCAACGTCTGGCTGGCGCACCGGCTGCGGCCGCCGCTGTCGGCGATGTCGGTGGAGCAGCAGAGCCTGGACCGCTACCGGGCCGGCCTGGCGCCGTTCAAGCGCTGGGCGCTGATCGGGGTCTCGCTGGTGATCGGCCTGGTGGCCGGTGCGGCGGCCTCGGGCCAGTGGCGGACCTGGCTGCTGTGGACCAACGGCACGTCGTTCGGCGTCAAGGACCCGCAGTTCAACCTGGACGTCTCCTTCTACGCGTTCGAGCTGCCGTTCTACGAGTTCCTGCTCGGCTTCGCGTTCAGCGCGGTGATCGTCGCGCTGCTCGCCTCGGTGCTGGTGCACTACCTGTACGGCGGGCTGCGGCTGCAGGGCCCGGGCCGCCGGGCGAGCATCGGCGCGCAGGGCCACCTGGCCGTGCTGCTGGGCGTGTTCGTGCTGCTGAAGGCGGTCGCGTACTGGCTGGACCGGTACGCGCTGGCGGTGAAGACCGGTGCGTACCGGGAGGTCTCCGGCTGGACCGGGCTGCGGTACGTGGACGCCAACGCGTTCCTGCCGGCCAAGACCATCCTGTTCTTCGTCGCGATCATCTGCGCGGTGCTGTTCTTCCTGACCCCGATCCGCCGCACCTGGGCGCCCGCCCTGATCGGCCTCGGGCTGATGGTGCTGTCGGCGGTGCTGATCGGCGGGCTGTACCCGGCGATCGTGCAGCAGTTCCAGGTCAAGCCGAACGAGCAGGCCAAGGAGACGCCGTACATCCAGAAGAACATCGACGCGACGCGTCAGGCGTACGGGATCTCGGAGAGCCAGACGACGCCGTACACCCCGCAGGGGTCGACCACGGCCGAGGCGATGAAGCCGGACGCGCAGACCATCGCGGACATCCGCCTGCTGGACCCGAACGTGGTCTCGCCGACCTTCCAGTCGATCGAGCAGCAGCGCTCGTACTACGCCTTCCCGTCCACCCTGGACGTGGACCGCTACGGCAAGGGCGGCTCCGCGCAGGACACCGTGATCGGCCTGCGCGAGCTGGACCTCAACGGCGTGCAGCGCAACTGGATCAACGACCACTTCAAGTACACCCACGGCTACGGCGCGGTGGTGGCCAAGGGCAACCAGGTCAACGACAAGGGCCAGCCGGTCTTCACCGAGTCCGGGCTGCCGGCCACCGGCAACCTGGGCGACTACCAGCAGCGGATCTACTACGGCGAGAAGACCACGACGTACTCGATCGTCGGCGGCTCGAACCAGGAGATCGACTACACCACCGACTCCGGCGAGAACAAGGTGTACACGTACACCGGCGGCAGCGGCGTCTCGCTGGACAACCCGATCACCCGCGCCGCGTACGCGGTGAAGTTCGCCGAGCCGCAGATCCTGTACGCGGGGGCGATCAGCGACGGCGCCAAGGTCATCTACGACCGGACGCCCAAGGAGCGGGTGGAGAAGGTCGCGCCATGGCTGTCGATCGACGCCGACCCGTACCCGGTGGTCGAGAACGGCCGCGTGGTCTGGGTGCTGGACGGCTACACCACCTCGGACGGCTACCCGTTCTCGTCCAAGACGACGCTGGGCACCGCCACCAAGGACTCGCTGACCAACCAGCGCGGTGAGCTGCTGACCGTCGCCAACCAGGTCAACTACATCCGCAACTCGGTCAAGGCCACCGTGGACGCGTACACCGGCGAGGTGACGCTCTACCAGTGGGACGAGGCCGACCCGGTGCTGAAGACCTGGATGAAGGCGTTCCCCGGCAGCGTCAAGGCCAAGGCCGACATCCCGAGCACCCTGATGCCGCACCTGCGCTACCCGCAGGACCTCTTCAAGGTGCAGCGCGACCTGCTCGGCCAGTACCACGTGACGGACGCCAACTCGTTCTTCAACGGCAGCGACATCTGGCAGGTCCCGGTGGACCCGACCAGCGACACCAAGCAGCTCCAGCCGCCGTACTACCTGACGGTGCGGATGCCCGACCCGGCGGTCACCTCCGCGGGCTTCTCGCTCACCACGACCTTCGTGCCCAGGGGGCGGGACAACCTGGCGGCCTTCATGGCGGTCAACGCCGACCCGGGGCCGGACTACGGGAAGATCCGCATCCTCAAGGTGCCGGGCGACAGCAAGACGCTCGGCCCCAACCTGGTGCAGTCGCAGTTCAACTCGCGGCAGGAGGTCGCCCAGCAGATCACCCTGCTGAAGAGCGGCGGCGACTCCGAGCTGGAGTACGGCAACCTGCTGACCCTGCCGGTCGGCGGCGGGCTGCTCAACGTCGAGCCCGTGTACGTGCGGGGCCGCGGCGCCAAGTACCCGACGCTGCAGAAGGTCCTCGCGGTCTACGGCAACGACAACGTGGCGTTCGAGAACACCCTGGAGGAGGCGCTGAAGAAGGTCTTCGCCGGGGCGGCCCCCGCCACGACGCCGACCGCGCCCACCACGCCGACCACGCCGACGACGCCCACGACCCCGACCACGCCCACCCCGACGGCGCCCACGACCCCGACGACGCCCGTGCCGGGCGCCACGGTCTCGCCCGAGCTGCAGAAGGCGATCGCGGACGTGCTGAAGGCCCAGCTCGACGTGGACAACGCGGCCAAGGCCGGGGACTGGGTGGCCCTCGGGCAGGCGCAGAAGGCGCAGAGCGAGGCGGCCAAGGCGCTGGCCGCGGCCCAGCAGAAGTCCGGTCTCGCCCCGTCCACGGCGCCCACGGCTCCGGCCACGCCGACCGGCTCGCCGACCGCGAGCCCCTGAGCTGCGACAACCGATTTCTGATCCGCCCCGCGGAGGTGCTATGGTTGGTTCACCGACGCGGGGTGGAGCAGCTCGGTAGCTCGCTGGGCTCATAACCCAGAGGTCGCAGGTTCAAATCCTGTCCCCGCTACTCAGTGGCCAGAGGCCCGGAGGATTCGTCCTCCGGGCCTCTGGCGTTTCCCGGACACGGCCCGTTCCCCCCGCCGTCGGTCGCCGTCCCGGGGCCGCGGCCCCCGCTCCGGTACTATCGACCGTCGCCAAGGACGCCGGCAGCGGGGTTTGTGGGGCCCAAGTGTCGGGAAATCGACAAAGCGCCGAAGCAATTCCGTCGGCTTCGGGTCCGCCCCGCCGAATTCGGGCGGGGCAGGTGTACGCGGGTTGCGGGTGATGCGACGATGGGACACATGGGGGACGTTGCGCGGCTGCTGACAAGCCGTCCGATCCGGCGCGCCCCGTGGGAGTCCCCCCGGCCGAGGGCCGGGGAGGGGTCCTTCCGGCCGCCGGCCGGGGGAGGACGCCGCGGCACTCTGGGGGAGCGGGAGTCGGCATGAGGCTGATCGGCAAGAACGGACCCAGGCCCGCCGCGTCCACCGAGGCGGACACCGACGCCTGGGCGGAGAGCCCCGAGACCGTCCCGGACAGCCACCCCGGAGCCCTGCCGGCCCAGCGCACCACCGGCCTGGCCGAGCGCCGGCCGGTCGGCTACGGCCCGGACAGCCTGGTGCACGTCTCCGCCCGCCAGTTCACCGCCGCCATCGGCCCGTACGCGGCCGGGGCCGGTGCCGCCGGCGCCGAGCAGGGCGCGCCCGACCCCGGCGCACTGGACACCACCAGCTTCGAGAGCGCGCTGGCCGCCCGCGAGCAGGCCGCCCTGGAGGCCCGCAACCGGCAGGCCGCCGACGACGGCGACCCCGAGGCCGCCAGCCGGCTCGGCGCGCTGCTGCTGCGCCGCGGCGACCTGGAGGACGCCGAGCCGTACCTGCGCTGCGCGGCCGCCGCCGGGCTGCGCGCCGCCGCCAACAACCTCGGCGTGCTGCTGCACCAGCAGGGCCACCGGTCCGAGGCTGCCCAGTGGTGGCGCCAGGCCGCGGTGGCCGGCAGCGCCCCGGCCGCGCACGCGCTCGGGCTGCAGCTGCGCGACCAGGGCGAGGAGGAGGCCGCCGAGTACTGGCTGCACTTCGCCGCCGACCACGGCCACCCGCTCGGGGCGTACGCGCTGGGCGACCTGATGGAGCACCGGCGGGACGTCCGCGCCGAGCGCTGGTTCAAGGTGTCCGCGGACGCCGGGCACCGGGAGGCCGCCTACCGGCTGGCCCGGATGCGCGAGGCCGCGGGCGACAAGGAGACCGCCGAGACCTGGTACCGCACCGCCGCCGCGCGCAGCCACGCCCGCGCGGCGCTGCGGCTGGGCGTGCTGCTGGAGGAGCGCTCCCGCACCGATCAGGCGCTGCTTGACGAGGCAGCCCGCTGGTACCGGCAGTCCGCGCAGAACGGCGAGCCGCGGGCCGCCTGCGCGCTGGGCTTCCTGCTGCGCGACTCGGGCGACCCGACCTCCGCCGCCGAGTGGTGGCAGGAGGCCGCCGAGGCGGGCGACGGCAACGCCGCCAACGCGCTGGGCGCCCTGCACGCCTCCCGCGGGGAGGCGCCCGAGGCCGAGCGCTGGTACCGCTGCGCCCTGGACGCGGGCGACCAGAACGGCGCGTTCAACCTCGGCCTGCTCTGCGCCTCCACCGGCCGCGACCAGCAGGCCGAGCAGTGGTACCGCAAGGCCGCGTACGCCGGGCACCGGGAGGCGTGCAACGCGCTCGCCGTGGTGCTGCTGCAGCGCGGGGACGAGTCGGGCGCCGAGCCGTGGTTCTCCAAGGCCGCCGAGGCGGGCAGCGTGGACGGCGCCTTCAACCTGGGGGTGCTGCACGCCGGGCGCGGGGAGCAGCGGCAGGCGCAGGAGTGGTACGCGCGGGCCGCCGCGGAGGGACACGGCGAGGCGGCGCTGCAGCTGGCGGTGGCCCAGGAGCAGCGCGGCAACCAGGCGGGGGCGCTGGAGCGCTACCGGCAGGCGGCGGCGGGCCGCTCCGCGGAGGGCGCGTTCCGGCTGGCGTCGATGCTGGACCGGCGCGGGGACGCGGACGCCGAGGCCGAGCACTGGTACGCGCTGGCGGCGGACGCCGGACACCGCCGGGCGCAGGTGCGGATGGGCGTGCGGGCGGCGGAGCGGGGGGCGCTGGAGATCGCGGAGAGCTGGTACCGGCGGGCCGCCGAGGCGGGCAGCCGCAGCGCCGCGTTCAACCTGGGACTGCTGCTGGCCCGCCAGGACAGCGAGGCCGAGGCGATGCTCTGGTACACCAGGGCGGCGGACGCCGGGCACGGGCGGGCCGCGCTGCGGCTGGCGCTGCTGGCGCTGCGCCGGGGGGAGCCGGTGCAGGCGGAGAACTGGTGCCGGCGGGCGGCGGAGTACGGCCCGGCCGAGGTGGCCGAGCGCGCCGGGCGGCTGCTGGGCGCGCTGCACGCGGAGCTGAGCGCCTGACCGCGTCCGGGGTGAGGGCCTGACCGCGTCGGGGTGAGGGCCTGACCGTGCCGGGCTGAGCGCCTGACCGTGCCGGGCTGAGCGCCTGACCGCCGGGTGTTCGGGGGCGTGCGGGGGTCAGGCGTTCGTACAGTCCGGACAGAGCCCGCGGTAGGTGATCTCGGCGCCGGAGACCGTGAACCCGTAGCGCTGGGCGAGCGGGAGTGCGGCCAGCGGGTCGCCCTCGGGGTGGACGTCGCGGATCGCGCCGCAGCCGGAGCAGACCAGGTGCTGGTGGGCGTGGTGCGCGTTGGGGTCGTACCGCTTGGCGCGGCCGTCGGTGGCCACCTCCATGACCTCGCCGAGGCACACCATCTCGCCGAGGGTGTTGTAGACGGTCGCCCGGCTGATCTCGGGGAGCCGCTGCACGGCGCGGGCGTGCACCTCGTCGGCGGTGAGGTGGACGTGCTCGCCGTCGAGCACCTCGGCCACGACCCGGCGCTGAGAGGTCAGCCGCCAGCCGCGTTCGCGCAGTCGTTCCAGGAGGTCGCTCATGGTCTACAGGGTAGGTGAGACTCCGAGTTTTGCTCCAGTGTTGACTTAGACAAAGTCCAAGTTAGGATCGAGTCGTCGTCACGACCGGATAACGCGGAGGCACCCCTATGACTACCCAGGACGATCTGCGGCCCACCCTCACCACGGAGTCCGGCGCGCCCGTCGCCGACAACCAGAACACCGAGACGGCCGGCCCCGGCGGTCCGGCGCTCATCCAGGACCAGCAGCTCTTCGAGAAGCTCGCGCACTTCAACCGCGAGCGCATCCCGGAGCGCGTGGTGCACGCCCGCGGCGCCGCCGCCTACGGCACCTTCACGGTCACCGCGGACGTGACGGCCTGGACCCGGGCGGCCTTCCTCTCCGAGGTCGGCAAGCAGACCGAGACCTTCCTGCGGTTCTCCACCGTCGCCGGGAACCTCGGCTCGGCCGACGCGGTGCGCGACCCCCGCGGCTTCGCGCTGAAGTTCTACACCGAGGAGGGCAACTACGACCTCGTCGGCAACAACACCCCGGTGTTCTTCATCAAGGACGCCACCAAGTTCCCGGACTTCATCCACACCCAGAAGCGCGACCCGTACACCGGCTCGCAGGAGGCGGACAACGTCTGGGACTTCTGGGGCCTCTCGCCCGAGTCCACCCACCAGGTCACCTGGCTGTTCGGCGACCGCGGCATCCCGGCCAGCTACCGCCACCTCAACGGCTACGGCTCGCACACCTACCAGTGGCAGAACGAGGCCGGCGAGCACTTCTGGGTGAAGTACCACTTCAAGACCGACCAGGGGATCGAGAACCTCACCCAGGACGAGGCCAACCGGCTGGCCGGCGAGGACCCGGACAGCCACCAGCGCGACCTGCGCGAGTCCATCGAGCGCGGCGAGTTCCCGACCTGGACGGTGCAGGTCCAGATCATGCCGGCGGCGGACGCGGCGAACTACCGCTTCAACCCGTTCGACCTGACCAAGGTCTGGCCGCACGAGGACTACCCGCCGATCGAGATCGGCAAGCTGGAGCTCAACCGCAACCCCGACAACGTCTTCGCCGAGGTCGAGCAGTCGATCTTCTCCCCGGCGCACTTCGTGCCCGGCATCGGCCCGTCCCCGGACAAGATGCTGCAGGGCCGCCTGTTCGCATACGCGGACGCCCACCGCTACCGTGTCGGCATCAACGCCGACCACCTGCCGGTGAACCGCCCGCACGCCACCGAGGCGCTCAACAACAGCCGCGACGGCCACCTGTACGACGGCCGCCACGGCCGCCGGAAGAACTACGAGCCGAACAGCTTCGGCGGCCCGGTGCAGACCGGCCGCCCGCTCTGGTCGGCCACCCCGGTCACCGGATACACCGGCACCCACGAGGCGCCCTCGCACGCCGAGGACAACGACTTCGTGCAGGCGGGCAACCTCTACCGGCTGTTCTCCGAGGACGAGAAGCAGCGGCTGATCGCCAACCTGTCCGGCTTCATCGCCAAGGTCTCCGCCGACCGCGAGGACATCGTCGAGCGGGCGGTCGAGAACTTCCGCAAGGCCGACGCCGACTACGGGCAGCGCCTGGAGGCGGCGGTCCGGGAGCTGCGCAAGCAGCGGTAGCCCCGGCCCATCGAGCAGCGGGCCCCGGAGAGCTGAGGAGCGGTCTCCGGGGCCCGCACCCATGCGGACGCCCGCCCACCAGTCCCTCCGGTGGGCGGGCGTCCGTCCGTCGTTCAGACGCCGAGGCGGCGCAGGGCCTCGTCGTGGAGCAGGCCGTTGGAGGCGACCGCGTCGGCGCCGCCCGGGCCGGGGACGCCGTCCAGCCCGGTGAACCGGCCGCCGGCCTCCTCGACGATGACGCAGTTGGCCGCCATGTCCCACAGCGACAGCTCGGGCTCGGCGGCGATGTCGACCGCCCCCTCGGCGACCATCATGTACGACCAGAAGTCCCCGTACGCGCGGGTGCGCCAGCAGGCCCGGGTGAGGTCCAGGAACGGGTCGAGCCGGCCGCGCTCCTCCCAGCCGGAGAGCGAGGAGTACGAGAACGAGGCGTCCTCGATCCGGGAGACCCCCGAGACGTGGATCCGGTGCGCCTTGGTCAGGCTGCGGCCCGCGAAGGCGCCGAGGTCCTTGGCGGCCCACCAGCGGCGGTTGAGCGCGGGGGCCGAGACGATGCCGACCACCGGGCGCTCCACACCGTCCGGGCCGTCCTCCAGCAGGGCGATCAGGGTGGCCCAGACCGGCACCCCGCGGATGTAGTTCTTGGTCCCGTCGATCGGGTCGATCACCCAGCGGCGCGGGCCGCTGCCCTGCAGGCCGAACTCCTCGCCGAGCACCGCGTCGCGCGGCCGGGCGCGCTGCAGCACCCCGCGCACCAGCTCCTCGGCGGCCTTGTCGGCGTCGCTGACCGGGGTCAGGTCGGGCTTGGTCTCGACCTTCAGGTCGAGCGCGCGGAAGCGCTCCAGGGTGACCGAGTCGGCCGAGTCGGCGAGGACGTGGGCGAGTCGGAGATCGTCGTGGTAGTCGGCCATGCCGAAACCCTAGCGAGCCGCCCCCGACGGGGACAGTCGGGCTCGCGGAGCGGACAGCGGCAGTGCGCGGCGACCACGGACGGGGGCAGCGGGTGCGCGGCGGCCACGGGCGGGGGCAGCAGGCGCGCGGCGGCCGCGGACGGCGCGGGGCTCAGTGCGCGGTGCCGCTCAGCTGCAGGCCGATCACGCCGGCGACCACCAGGGTGATCGAGACCAGCTTGAGCACCGAGGTGGCCTCGTCGAGGAAGACCATGCCGTAGATCGCCGTCCCGGCCGCGCCGATGCCCGTCCAGACCGCGTAGGCGGGGCCGACCGGCAGGCTCTTCAGGGAGAGGGTGAGCAGGCCGAAGCTGCCCAGGGCGAAGACGCAGAAGCTGATGGTGGGCCAGAGCTTGGTGAAGCCGTCACTGAGCTTGAGGTTGATCGCGAAGCCGGTCTCCAGCAGGCCGGCCAGGATCACCAGGGCCCATGCCATCGCGTGCTCTCCCTGTCCGATCGGCGGGACGGGCCGCGACCGGCCCGACTTTCCTATGATCGCCGGGTGGGGGCACTCCGACACCTCAGGCGCCGGATTCGCGCCGAGCCGCCGCGACGGGCGGCCGGGCTCAGTCGCCCTCGCGGGTCTCCCTGCTGGCGAGCAGCCGGCGCAGCGAGTACAGCCGGGCGGGTTCCGCGTGGCCGTCGGCCACCCAGGCATCCAGCGCGCAGTCCGGCTCGTCGTGGCTGCAGGCGCGCGGGCAGTCGGCGGTGCCCGGCTCCAGGTCGGGGAAGGCGAGGATCACCCGGGACGGGTCGATGTGCGAGAGCCCGAAGGAGCGGAAGCCGGGGGTGTCGATCACCCAGCCGGTGTCCAGCGCCTTCTTCGAACCGGGTTTGACCCCCGGGGGCGGCGGCAGCCGCAGCGCCAGCGCCGACACGGTGGTGTGCCGGCCGCGGCCGGTCACGGCGTTGACGTGCCCGGTGATCCGCTGCCGCTCCGGCACCAGCGCGTTCACCAGGGTGGTCTTGCCGACCCCGGAGTGGCCGATGAACACCGTCGAGAACCCGCGCAGGTGCTCCCGGACCGCCTCGGCCCCGGTGGTCGCCAGCTCGTCCCGGCGGGTCACCACGTAGTTGATGCCCAGCGGCGCGTACGACTCCAGCAGCGGCTCGGCGGGCGCCAGGTCGGACTTGGTGAGGACGAGCAGCGGCTCCATGCCCGCGTCGTACGCGGCGACCAGGCAGCGGTCGATCAGCCGGGGCCGCGGCTCCGGGTCGGCCAGCGCGATGACGATGGCGAGCTGCTCGGCGTTGGCGACGACGATCCGCTCGTACGGGTCGTCGTCGTCCGCGGTGCGCCGCAGCACCGAGGTGCGCTCCTCGACCCGGACGATCCGGGCGAGGGTGTCGGCGTCCCCCGAGAGGTCGCCGACGAGGTTCACGACGTCCCCGACGACGACGCCCTTGCGGCCCAGCTCGCGGGCCTTCATGGCGAGGACCTGGCGCTCCTGCTTCGTCCCGCCGTCCACCAGGCAGGTGAGGCGGCCCCGGTCCACGGTGAGGACCATCGCCTCGGCGGCGTCCTCGTGCTTGGGCCGGATCCTGGTCCGCGGCCGGGAGCCCCGGCGGGCGGGGCGGTTGCGGATGTCGTCCTCGTCGGCGTCCTTGCCGTAGCGGCGCATGGTGCTCAGTCTCCCGCTCAGCCGCCCGCCACTGTCCCGGTGAGCAGCTCGTCCCACATCTTCGGGAAGTCCGGCAGGGTCTTGGCGGTGGTGGCCACGTTCTCCACCTGCACGCCCTCGACGGCCAGGCCGATCACGGCGGCGGCGGTGGCGAGGCGGTGGTCCTCGTAGGTGTGGAAGACGCCGCCGTGCAGCGGGCGGGGGCGGATCCGCAGGCCGTCCTCGGTCTCGGTGACGTCGCCGCCGAGGTCGTTGATCTCCTTGGCGAGCGCGGCGAGCCGGTCGGTCTCGTGCAGGCGCAGGTGCGCGATGCCGTACAGGTGGGACTCGGAGTCGGCGAGGGCGGCGACCGCGGCGATGACCGGGGTCAGCTCGCCGACGTCGTGCAGATCGGCCTCGATGCCGTGGATCCGGCCGGTGCCGGTGAACTCCAGGCCCTCGTCGGTGAAGCGGCAGGAGCCGCCCATCTGCGTGTAGATGTCGCGCAGCTGGTCGCCGGGCTGGGTGGTGTGCTTCGGCCAGTCGCGGACGGTCACCCGGCCGCCGGTGACCAGCGCGGCGGCGAAGAACGGCGCCGCGTTGGAGAGGTCCGGCTCGACGACCGTGTCGCGGCCGATCAGGGCGCCGGGGGTGACCCGCCAGACGTCCTTCTCGCCGCCGTCCTCGGGGGCGTCGACCTGGGCGCCGGCCAGGCGCAGCATCTCGACGGTCATCCGGATGTGCGGCAGCGACGGCACCGGGCCGCCGACGTGCCGGACCTCGACGCCGTTGTTGTAGCGCGCGCCGGAGAGCAGCAGGGCGGAGACGAACTGGGAGGAGGACGAGGCGTCCAGCTCGACCGGGCCGCCGTCCAGGCCGCCGGTGCCGTGCACGGTGAGCGGGAAGGAGCCGCGCCCGCCGTCGTCGATCCGGGCGCCGAGGGCGCGCAGCGCGTTGATCACGCCGTGCTGGGGGCGCTCGTAGCAGCGCGGGTCGCCGTCGAAGTGGACCGGGCCGTCGGCGAGGACGGCCAGCGGGGGCAGGAAGCGCATGACCGTGCCGGCGTTGCCCACGTCCACGGCGGCCGGGCCGCGCAGTGCGGGCGCGGGGATGACCCGCCAGGCCTCGCCGCCGCCGGTGCCGCCGCTGTCGTTGTTGACCTGCTCCTCGATGCCGACGCCGAGGGCGCGCAGGCCGTCGGCCATCAGCTGGGAGTCGCGGCTGCGCAGCGGCCGGCGCACCCAGCCCGGGCCGTCGGCGAGGGCCGCCAGCACCAGTGCCCGGTTGGTGACCGACTTGGAGCCGGGGATGGTGACGGTGGCGTCAACGGGGGTGGTCGCGACGGGGGCGGGCCACAGGGTCTCGGTCATGGAGGCCAGTCTAGGGGCCGTCCTCGAACTCCCGTCGTCACGGCCGGAGGGCGGGACGGGGCTCGGCGGCGGGGTTCCGGCGCGCGGATGCGCTACGGGGCGGAGAGCAGTTGGCTCGCGCCGACCGCCAGGCAGCAGAGGGCGGTGATCAGGAACAGCGCCACCCAGGCGAGGGCGGGCACCCCGGTGATCCGGGCGAGCTGGTCGGCGTCGGAGTCGGGGGCCCGGCCGGTGCGCCGCCCGTGCTGCAGCTCCAGGACCGGGCGGACCGCGCCGAGCAGCAGGAACCAGCTGCCGAGGCAGGCGAAGGCGGCCTGCAGGTCGGCGCTTCCGAACCAGGAGACCAGGAAGAAGAGACCGCCGGTCAGCAGGACGGAGAACAGGCCGAAGGCGTTGCGGACCCGCACCAGCAGGGCGAGCAGCAGGACGATCGCGAGCCAGAGGAACAGGGTGATCCGGCCCGCCCCGACCAGCGCGGCGCCGCCGACGCCGAGCAGCGCGGGCGCGGTGTAGCCGGCCGCGGCGGTGAGCACCATGCCGGGGCCGGTGGGGCGGCCGTAGGAGAGGGTGAGGCCGGAGGTGTCGGAGTGCAGCCGGATGCCGGCCAGCTTGCGGCCGGTGAGCCGGGCGGCCAGGCCGTGGCCGCCCTCGTGGGCGATGGTGATCGCGTTCCGGGCGACCCGCCAGAGCGGCCGGGCCAGTACGGCGATCAGTGCGACGGCGCCGGCGGCCAGGGTGAGCCAGCCGGGCGGGTCCGGCTGGGTGCCCAGGACGCGGTCCCACAGCTCGCCGACGGTCTGTCCGTCCATGTCGTCCTCCTCGATCGGCCTCGCAGCCTCCCACGGGGGGACGGCCGGACGACAGTGCCCGGTTCTCCCGTGGCAAGCTGACGGCATGTGTGGTCGCTTCGCCGCCGGCACCGGGCCCGAGTCGATCGTCGAGCTGTTCGGCGTCGAGCAGTGGGACCCGGACGAGACGCTGGCCCCGAACTGGAACGTGGCGCCGACGAACCGGGCGTTCGCGGTGCTCAGCCGGGCGCCCCGGGGCGGCGGGCCCGGCTCGGCGCCGGTGCGGCAGCTGCGGGTGCTGCGCTGGGGCCTGGTGCCGCAGTGGGCGAAGTCGCCGGAGACCGCGGTGAAGATGATCAACGCCCGGTCGGACACCGTGCACGAGAAGCCCGCCTACCGCCAGGCCTTCGCCGCCCGCCGCTGCCTCGTGCCGGTCGACGGCTACTACGAGTGGCAGACCGTCCCGGTGGAGCGCGGCAGGCCCCGCAAGCAGCCCTACTTCGTCTCCCGGGCGGACGGCGCCCCGCTCGCCCTGGCCGGGCTGTACGAGTTCTGGCGCAACCGCACGGTGCCATCCGACCACCCGGAGGGCTGGCTGGTGACCTTCACGATCGTCACCACCGAGCCCGAGGAGCTGCTGGTGCCGATCCACGAGCGGATGCCGCTCTTCGTCGACCCGGCCGGGTACGACGACTGGCTCGACCCGCGGCTCGACGACCCGGCGGAGCTGCGCCGGCTGCTGATACCCCCGGCGCCCGGCGCGCTGGTCGCCACCCCGGTCTCGCCCGCGGTGGGCAGCATCCGCAACAACGGGCCCGAGCTGACCCGGCCGTGGGCCGGGGAGCCGGCCGCCGCCGGCGGGGGCGCGGCGACGCTGTTCTGAGCCGTCGGGCCGCGGTCCCCGTCCCTGGCTCCTTGCTTCCGGCCCCTCGCTTCCGGGCCTCCGCACCCCCGGCCCCCCGCTTCCCTCCCGCACCCCTGGAGTACGCCGATGAGCACCCTGCCGGCCGTCAGCGCCGAGCTGGTCCCCACCCCCGCCGGGGACGCCCGGATCACCCACCACCGGGCCGCCGCCCCGCGGGCGGTGCTGGCCCTCGGCCACGGGGCCGGCGGCGGGATCGAGGCCCGCGACCTCCGGGCGCTGGCCGCCGCGCTGCCGCCGCGGGGCGTGTCGGTGGCCCTGGTCGAGCAGCCGTGGCGCGTGGCGGGCAAGCGGATCGGGCCGGCGCCGAAGACCCTGGACCTCGGCTGGACCCCGGTGGCCGAGCGGCTGGCCGCGGCCGGGCTGCCGCTGGTCGTCGGCGGGCGCAGCGCCGGGGCGCGGGTGGCCTGCCGGACCGGCGCGGCGACCGGGGCGGTGGGGGTGGTGGCGCTGGCGTTCCCGCTGCACCCGCCGGGCAAGCCCGAGCGGAGCCGGGCGGAGGAACTGCTGGAGTCGGGGCTGCCGACGCTGGTGGTGCAGAGCGCGCAGGACCCGTTCGGCGGGCCGGAGGCGTTCCCGGAGCTGCCGGAGGGGCACCGGATGGTGGCGCTGGAGTACGGGAGCCACGGGTTCGCGGTGCCGAAGCGGGCGCCGGTGGGGGAGGCGGAGGTGCTGGCGCTGATCACGGAGGCGGTGGGGGACTGGGTGCTGGGGCTGGTCCGGTAGGGCCCGCTCGGCCGCGCGGGTGAATCCCCGCGGGCGGCGGGAATGCGGACGGCGTCCGGTTGGTTGGCACACTCGTCAGCTTGAGTCCCGGTGAAAGGCAGCACAGATGGGTTCGATCGCGTGCCCCGAGCGGCCTGAGGAGCGCGCGGCGCAGGCCGCCTTCGTCCCCTCTTGGTCGGACTGGCTTGTCGCGGGCGAGAAGCCCGTGAGCCCTATATCCTCCATTTCGGGGCGGCCCGCCGTGGGCCGTGACCGCCATGCCGAGGAGGTGGGTCCGGTCGTCGGGACCGAGGACGAGGCCGTGCCGGGCAGCGGCCCGGGGGAGGGCCTGCCCGCGAACGAGGTGCTCACCGGCGAGGAGCTGGCCGAGGCGATCGGTGAGGACACCTTCCGGGTGTCCGCGGAGGAGAGCGAGGAGGCCCGGCGGGAGCGCTTCGAGCGCGACGCCCTGGGCTTCCTGGATCCCATGTACTCGGCGGCGCTGCGGATGACCCGCAACCCGGCCGATGCGGAGGACCTGCTCCAGGAGGCGTTCGCGAAGGCGTACGCGTCCTTCCACCAGTTCCGCGAGGGCACCAACCTCAAGGCCTGGCTGTACCGCATCCTCACCAACACGTTCATCAACTCGTACCGCAAGAAGCAGCGGGAGCCCCAGCGCACCGCCGCGGAGGAGATCGAGGACTGGCAGCTGGCCCGCGCCGAGTCGCACATGTCGACCGGTCTGCGCTCGGCCGAGACCCAGGCGCTCGAACACCTCCCCGACAGCGATGTGAAGGACGCCCTCCAGGCCATCCCGGAGGAGTTCCGCATCGCCGTCTACCTCGCGGACGTCGAGGGCTTTGCGTACAAGGAGATCGCGGACATCATGGGTACTCCCATCGGTACGGTGATGTCCCGGCTGCACCGTGGCCGCCGTCAGCTGCGCGGCATGCTGGAGGATTACGCCCGGGAGCGCGGGCTGGTTCCGGCCGGCAGCGGGGCAGGGCAGGAAGCGAAGGGCTCGGGCTGATGAGCTGCGGCGATCCGCACGACACCGAGTGTGGCGAGGTCCTCGACCACCTCTATGAATTCCTCGACAACGAGATGGCCGAGGGCGACTGCGCCAAGCTGCGCGTGCACTTCGACGAGTGCTCGCCGTGCCTGGAGAAGTACGGCCTGGAGCAAGCCATCAAGGCACTGATCAAGCGGTCCTGCGGGTGCGACGACACCCCGGCGGACCTGCGCGGCAAGGTGCTGGCGAGGATCGACTCGATCCGGGCCGGCCAGCGCTCGGGTGAGCCGCTGGTGGTCTCCGTCGACGCCACGGTCGAGGTGCACGCCGAGACGGTGCGCTCCTCCGACGCGGGGCGCGGCGAGCCGGGGCGCACCGAGTCCGTCCGCACCGAGTCGCTCGCCGTCGAGACGGTCTCCGTCGAGGCGGCGCCCGCCGAGGCCGTCGCCCAGGAGCGGTAGGGCGTGTCTGACAATTCCCGCCGGGCGCGCGACGCCTGGGCACGCACGCCCCCAGCCTGACGGCCGGGAGGTGCCCCCACCGCATGGACTCCATCCTCCGCCTTGCGATGCACGCACCCAGACCCCGCGCGCTGATCCGACGCGAATTGTCAGACACGCCCTAGCGCGGGTCCTCGACCCAGTAGGTCGTGGGGGGGGGGGGGCGGGGGGCCCGGGCCGCGGGGGGGGCGGGGCGGACGACAGCGGCGCCGGGGACCCGGAGACGAGCAGGGATGAGTTGGTTGGGGGGGGGCGCAAGCGCGAGGG
>NZ_JBSGXP010000114.1:0-2440 GCF_053610105.1 Kitasatospora sp. NPDC054939
GGGTGCGTCGGCGGCGGTCTCAGTCGACCGGGGCCTTCTCGCGCAGGATCTCGACGAAAGCGCGCAGCCAGCCCGGGTGGTCGGGCCAGGCGCGGGCGGAGACGACGACGCCGTCGACGACCGCCTCGCCGTCGACGAAGGTGGCGCCGGCGGCCTGGACGTCCGGCTCCAGGGCCGGGTAGGCGGCGCTGCGCAGGCCGCTGAGCACGCCGACGGCCGCGGTGATCAGCGGGCCGTGGCAGATCTGGGCGACGGGCTTCTGGTCGGCGAAGAAGTGCTTGACGATCCGCTGCACGTCGGGGTTGTTGCGCAGGTACTCGGGGGCCCGCCCGCCGGGGATGACCAGTGCGACGTACTCGGCCGGGTCGACGTCGGCGAGCGCGATGTCGGCGGGCCAGGTGTAGCCGGGCTTCTCGGTGTAGGTGTCGTAGCCGTCGACGAAGTCGTGGACGACGAACTGCAGGCGCTTGACCGACGGCGCCGCGATGTCGACCTGGTAGCCCTCCTCGCGGAGCCGCTGGTACGGGTAGAACACCTCCAGGGACTCCGCCGCATCACCGGTGACAAGCAGGATCTTCGGTGCCATCGCCGACATTCCTCCGTGATCTTCCGTCAGACAGGTTGTCAGGTGGCCCGGTTGACCGACCCGGGCCGAACCTCGACCAACCTCCCGCACCCGCCCCTGCCCGCGCAACGGGGCACACCGGACACGCCCCGGCGCACCCTTTGCGGCGCGCGCCGCTCTCGCGCGCCGCGCGCCGGTTTCGGGGTGTCCAACCCCGCACATCGCCGCTCCCCGCAGTCCGCCTGGACTCGGCGGACGCCGCGGTCTCCAGCAGCTTCAGGACGGCCTCCCGGTTGCGACTGGTCTTCCACGAGGGTGCGGCCGAAGGTGGCGAAGGTCCGTCGTCGGCCGGCCCGCTATCGCTCTGCGCCCGCGGGCCAGAGCACGCGTACGGGGACGCCGCAGCGGTTCGCGAAGTCGACGACGTCGGCGGTGCCGCCATAGCCTCGGGCGGGCTTGCCGTCCCACACGGCGAGCAGCAGGTCGGCGAGGCCCACAAGGACCTCGCTTCCGGCCATGTGGGCGGCCGAGTCGGATGCGGTCATGCCGGTGCCGTGCACCTCGGACGCCCGATCCAACAGGCTGTCGTAGACGGGGTGGTGGCCGGTGGGAAGGGAGTCGCGGTATTCCTCGGCCGGGATGACCACCTCGATCGTGCCGCCGTGCTCCAGGACCAGCTCCGCGAACCAGGCGTCGGGGCCGTCGGCGATGCAGGAGATCCCGACGACCGCCTCGGTCTGCCGGTC
The DNA here is from genome assembly GCF_053610105.1 of Kitasatospora sp. NPDC054939. Classification (NCBI taxonomy): domain Bacteria; kingdom Bacillati; phylum Actinomycetota; class Actinomycetes; order Kitasatosporales; family Streptomycetaceae; genus Kitasatospora; species Kitasatospora sp. NPDC054939. The sequence continues at coordinate 1,312 of NZ_JBSGXP010000114.1, forward strand.
CAGCTCGGCGGCGAGCAGCGCGCGGACTTCCAGCTCCACGTTCGCGTTCAGGCCCCGGTGGCCGGTGATGCCGATTCGCATGGTGCCCCTCCTACAGGTAGACGCCGTGCAGGCGCTCGTCGAAGTCCCGTACCACCTTGGGCGGTGACGTGGTGGTGAGCGTACGCCGCAGGCGCCGCGCACGGTCCACGATCCGCCCGGACCGGTAGGACAGGCCGATGTCGAGCGCCCGGTCCGCGAACGCGCCGTCGATCCGCCCGGCGGCGAGGTGTCCGGCGGCGATGTCGAGCATCAGCAGAGCCCGCTGCTTCGCGTGGCCGGTCGCCAGGGCCTCCGTGTCGGCCTCCAGCACCCACTCGACGCCGGCCGTGCCCTGTGCGCCGGGCCGCCGACAGTTCGCGTCCTCGGCCGACCCAGCGGCGATGGCGTGTTCCGTCGCTTCTAGACTCGGCGGAAGCCGTTGTTCCGGAAGGGGTTCCGCCTGATGTCCGAGCGTGTTACCTACCTTGTCCTGCCCGGGTACGAGAATTCGGGGCCGGAGCACTGGCAGAGCCGGTGGGAGGCGGCGGATCCGGCGTTCCGGCGGGTGGAGCAGGAGGACTGGGACCACCCGGAGCCGGGGGCGTGGGTGGCGCGGCTGGACGAGGCGGTGGCGGCGGCCGGGCAGGACGGGCCGGTGGTGCTGGTGGCGCACAGTCTGGGGTGCGTGACGGTGGCCCGCTGGGTGGCCGGGGTGCCGGCGGAGCGGACGGCGGGGGTGCGCGGGGCGCTGCTGGTGGCGCCGGCGGACATCGACCGGGCGGAGGTGCCGGCGCTGTACGGGTTCCGGCCGGTGGCGCTGGCGGCGTTCCCGTTCCCGGCGGTGGTGGTGAGCAGTTCGGACGATCCGTGGGTCGCGCCGGAGCGGGCCCGCGGGTTCGCGGCGGCCTGGGGCGCCCGGTACGTCGAACCGGGCGCCTTCGGTCACCTCAACTCCGCCTCCGGGCTGGGTGACTGGCCGGCGGGGCGGGACCTGCTGGCGGAGCTGGTCGGGCGGGGCGGGGGGTGCGGGCCGGGCGCCCGGGGGGTGGGGGGGGGGGGAGGGGGGGAGTGCGCGCGGGAGAATGTGCGTTGGGGACAGCCCCGAGTG
>NZ_JBSGXP010000114.1:2450-27847 GCF_053610105.1 Kitasatospora sp. NPDC054939
GGGCCTCCTCGGCCCCCCACACCCCCCCCGCGGGGGTGGGTGCGGGGCGGGGGGGGGGGCCCGTGCGGGGGGCGGGGGCGGGCGGGTCCGGCGCCCCCGCCCCCCCCGCCGGTGGTGACGGGGTCGGCTCAGGTGGCGATGCCGCAGTACTGCTGCTGCTTGCCGATCGCCCGGTAGAGGCAGTCGGCGGTCTCCAGCAGCTTCAGGACGGCCTCCCGGTTGCGGCTGGTCTCCCGCGGGATGATCTCGTCGGGCGGGTAGAAGCCGCTGCTGCCGTTGGGGCCGGGGTACATCTCGAAGGTGTACGCCCAGATCTTGTGCACGCCCCACAGCCAGTCGTCGATGCTGCCGTCGGTGATGTAGAGGTCGCTGGACTGCTCGGGGGTGTAGCCGTTGGTGGCGGCCATGGTGCGGCCGAAGGTGGCGAAGGTTTTGGCCTCGTCGGCGGTCATGCCGGTGGCCGTGTCGGCGGTGGTCCAGCCGAACGGCCACAGCACCAGCTGGCTGTAGGTGTGGAAGTCGATGGCGGCGGTGATCTGCTGCTTGCCGCCGACGACCCGGCTGCGGACGAAGTCGGAGACGACCTTGGCCTCCTTGGCGGACTCGGGGGCGCTGCCCCGGTAGGTCTCGCTGGAGGTGGAGCCGGAGGAGCCGCCGCAGCAGCCCCACTTGTAGTTCCAGTTGCGGTTGAGGTCGGTGCCGACGTAGCTGCTGCCGGGGTTGGGCTGGCGGTCCTTGCGCCAGCTGCGGTAGCGGCCGGTGGCGATGTCGTACTCGCCGCCGTCGGGGTTGACGTCGGGGACGATCCAGATCTCGCGGGTGTCGACGACGTTCCTGATCCGGCTGTCGGTGGCGTACTTGTCGCCGAACTCGTGCAGCAGGTAGAGGGCCATCTCGACGGTGAGGTGCTCGCGGGCGTGCTGGTGGGCGGTGAAGAGCACCTCGGGTTCGGCCTCGTCGGCGGTGACGTTGTCGCTGATCTTGACGGCGACGATGTCCCGGCCTTCGGGGGTGGTGCCGATGACCTGCTTGCGCATGATGGCCGGGTACTTGGCCACCAGGGCGTTGATGTCGGCGGTGGCCTCCGCGTAGTTGTGGTAGCCGGAGTCGGCGGACGGGAAGTCGTACACGCCCTCCCGGGCCTCGGCGACGCCCGCGGGCGAGTCCTCGGCGTGCAAGGGGTCGGCCAGCCGGGCGGGGAGCCAGCCGAGGGCGCGCAGCCGGGCGGCCTCGGCGGCGGTCGCGGTGACCACGACGGAGGTGGGGCGGACGGCGTCGACGGAGGCTCCGGTGGCGGCGAGGGCGGTGCGTTCGGCGACCGTGCGGGGGCCTTCGATCAGGTACTGGTGGGGGGTGTCGTCGGCCACGGCGACGCCCGGCGGGGCGGGGTCGGGGGTGGCCTGGGCCTGGTTGGTGAGCGGTGCGGCGAGGGCGAGGGCGAGCAGCGCGGCGGTGACCGCGACCGGCTTGCCCCGGCGGCCGGACAGGCGCATGGCTGTCCTCCAGTGGGGGTCCGTGGTGCACGGAAGTGGGAGGAGGGTGCGGCGCGCGCCAGCATGATGGTGCTCTCATGTCATGGGTACGTCAAGAAGTGGGGAGGATCGGGAAGGAGAACGGGCGTCAGGAACGGCCGGGAGCCGCCCGATGGTCGAACATCCGCCCGGGGGCCGGAACTTCTCCCGCAGTTCGCCCGCCGGACACCCGGCGGGTGCGGAGGGCTCCTAGTCTGCGGGCGGTCGTCCCACCCGGCACCACCAGCAGCAGCGCATCCACCGACATGCGAGCAGAGGAGCATCCATGACGAACCGTCCGCTCGACGGCAGCCCGGAACCGCACGCCGAGGAGGGCGCCGCCTCGCGCCGGTGGTTCCTGCGGGCCACCGGGGCCGGACTGGGCGCCGCGGCCCTCGCGACGGCCGGCGCCGGCGAGGCGTTCGCCGACCGCGGGTCCGAGGACGAACGGGCGGGGGCCGACGGCCGGGCGGGTACCGACGGCCGACAGGGCGAGGACGGCGCCGAGCGCGGGGCGCAGCCGCAGGGCACCCGCCCGCCGGTGCGCACCGGCACCGGGCTGGACCGCCTGCCGCACCCGCTGGTGGTCGCCCACCGGGGTGCCAGCGGCTACCGGCCCGAGCACACCATCGGCGCGTACGAGCTGGCGCTGCAGCTGGGCGCGGACGTGATCGAGCAGGACCTGGTGCCGACCAAGGACGGCCACCTGGTGGTCCGGCACGAGAACAACATCGCCGAGACCACCGACGTGGCCGACCGCAGCGAGTTCGCCGGGCGCCGGACGACGAGGACCATCGACGGGCAGGCGCAGACCGGCTGGTTCACCGAGGACTTCACACTCGCCGAACTGCGCACCCTGCGGGCCAAGGAGCGGCTTCCGCAGCAGCGCCAGCGCAACACCCCGTACGACGGCCGGTGGCCGGTGCCGACCTTCCGCGAGGTCATGGAGTACGCGCAGAAGCGTTCGCGGCAGCTGGGCCGGGACGTGTGGCTGTACCCGGAGACCAAGCACCCGAGCTACTTCCGCTCGATCGGGCTGCCGCTGGAGGAGCGGCTGGCGGCCGAGTTGAAGCGCGGCGGGTTCGCGGGGCGCAAGGGGCGCGCGATCCTGCAGTCCTTCGAGCCGAGCAGCCTGCAGCGGCTCGCGAAGCTGGTCGACAACCCGCGGGTGCAGCTGCTGAGCGGTCCGACCAGCCGTCCGTACGACTTCGAACTCGCCGGGGACAAGCGGACGGTGGCGGACCTGGTGAAGCCCGAGGGGCTGCGCTGGATCGGGTCGTTCGCGCACGCGATCGGCCCGACGACGGTGCTGGTCGCGCCGGTCGACGCGACGGGCCGGCTGCAGCCGCCGACCACGCTGGTACGGGACGCGCACGCGGCCGGCCTGCTGGTGCACCCGTACACGGTGCGCAACGAGAACGGCTTCCTGCCGCTGGACCACCGCCGCGGCACCGACCCGGCCGCGTACGGGGACGCGATCGGCTGGGCGCGGTACCTCTTCGAGCAGGGCGTCGACGGCTTCTTCACCGACCAGGCGGACACCTCGCTGCTGGCCCGCCAGGACTTCTGGGCGGCGAAGGGCGCGGTCTGAGCGCGGGTCCACCGGCCTGAGCCGTAGAGGCCCGAAAGAGGCCCGGACGCACCGCAGGCCCCGGGCGGGGCGCACCCCCGGGGCCTGCACTCGTCCATGTCCTACCGGCCGACCGGGGTGTTGGTCGGCCGGGTCGGGCGGCCGGGCCGGGTCGGGTCGGTGTCACCCGGCCGGCCGGGCCAGGTGGCGATGTCGGTGGGCCGGCCCGGCAGCGGCGGGATGCCGGGCGTGCCCCCGGGGCTCGCGCCCGGCGTGCCGGGGGTGCCCGGGGTGGAGCTCGGGTCGCGCTTGGGCGGCGGGTCGGGGATGTGGACGGTGCGGAAGTCCGCCCGCGGCACGCCCCGCAGCGCCTGGTTCATCGCGGCCTGCCAGATCGGGCCGGGGCCGGTGGCGCCGAAGACCTCCTGGTGGTACTTGCCGCCGATGGTGATGTTCTTCATCGGCACGCCGCCGGCGGGGCCGCCGAGCCAGACCGAGGTGGCCAGGTTGGCCGTGTAGCCGCTGAACCAGGCGGACTTCTTCTCGTCGGTGGTGCCGGTCTTGCCGGCGATCTGGCGGCGGTCGTAGAGGTTGAGGTCGCGGCCGGTGCCGCCCTTCTCGGTGACCCCGAGCAGCACGGTGTTGAGCACGTCGGCGGTCTCCTCGGACATCGCCCGGCTGCACTGCGTCGGCGGGACCGGCACCTCGCGGCCCTCGACGGTGGTGATCCGGGTGACCGCCACCGGCGAGCAGTGGGTGCCCCGGGCGGCGAAGGTCGCGTAGACGTTGGCCATGGTGAGCGGCGACATCTCCTGGGTGCCCAGGCCCATGGCCGGCACCTCCTCCAGCGGCTTGCCGCTGGCCTTGCCGGAGATGCCCAGCTTGTTGGCCATCTGCTTGACGGCGCAGAGGCCGATCTCCTGCTCCATCTGCACGAAGTAGGTGTTGACCGAGAGCGCCATCGCCTCCTTGAGCTCGTACGGGCCGATCTCGCTCGCCGACTCGTTGGGGACGCTGCGCTGCTTCGGGTCCTTGGTGGTGTTCTTCCAGGTGCCCGAGCAGGTGCGCATGGTCGGCCAGTCCAGGCGGTTGGGCGAGGAGTACGACTGGGTGGGCGACAGGCCGGCCTCCAGCGCGGCGGCGGCCACGACCGGCTTGAAGGTCGAGCCGGGCTGGAAGCCGTTGCCGCCGCCCATCGCGGCGTCCACGTTGAGGTTGACCACGGTCTCGTTCCTGGCCTTGTCCAGGCCGTAGGGGCGGGTCTGGGCCATCGCCAGGATCCGGCCGGTGCCGGGCTGGACCATCGTCACGGCGGCCGACACCTGGTCGGTGACCCGGACCTTCTGGGTGACGGCGTTCTGCGCGGCGGCCTGCTTGTCCGGGTCCAGGGTGGTGTGGATGTTCAGGCCGCCGAGGTCCCAGAGCCGCTTGCGCTCGGCGGCGTTCTTGCCGAACGCCGGGTCCTGCTTGACCACCTGGCGCACGTAGTCGCAGAAGAAGCCCATCCCGGCGTTGGCGGTGATGCAGCCGTTGCGCGGCGCCTGGTACTTGAGGCCGAGCGGCGCGGCCTTCGCCTCCGCGGCCTGCAGCGCCGTCAGGTGCTTGTTCTCCACCATCTTGTCGATGACGGTGTCGCGGCGCTTCTGGGCGGCCTGCGGGTGCTGCCGCGGGTCGTACTGGGTGGGGTTCTGCACCAGGCCGGCGAGCGTGGCGGCCTCGGGGACGGTCAGGTCCTTGGCGCTCTTGCTGAAGTAGCGCTGCGCGGCGGCCTCGATGCCGTAGGACTGGTTGCCGTAGTAGGTGATGTTCAGGTAGTTGGTGAGGATCTGGTCCTTGGTCAGCTCCTCCTCCAGCTTGATGGCGTACTTCAGCTCCTGGATCTTGCGGCCGAGGGTCTTGCGCTGCGCCGCGAGCACGGCCTCCTTGTCGTCCCCGGCCATCTCCACGTGGACGTTCTTCACGTACTGCTGGGTGAGCGTCGAGGCGCCCTGGACGGTGGCCCCGCTCTCGGCGTTCTTCGATATCGCGCGCAGTACGCCCTTGAGGTCGACGGCGCCGTGCTCGTAGAAGCGGGCGTCCTCGATGTCGACCTGGGCCTGCCGGATCGTGGGGCCCATCTCCTCGGCGGTCAGGACCTTGCGGTTGCGCTCCCAGACGGTGGCGATCAGGCCGCCCTTGGCGTCGTAGATGGTGGTGGCCTGCGGCAGCGGCGGGGCCTTGAAGTCGGAGGGGATGTCCTCGAAGCTCTCCACGCCGCTCTTGGCGGTGAGCCCGAGCGCGCCGGCCGCCGGCAGCGCGAGGCCGGCGAGCAGGACGCCCGCGAGCGTGCTGTAACCGAGGAACTTCACGCCGTGGCCCACCAGCGCGAGCGGGGTTTCACGGCGCCGGGGACGTGGGACCCAGGTATCGCCCGGGCCCTGGGGCGGTATGGAGCGCGTCGGTGGCATGGAGGCACACTACGTCCGCAGGTCCCGGCCGTGGGACGGGTGTTCGTCGAGGTTTGTCACAACTCTGCGACAGCTCGGTCCCGGACGGGGTGTCGCCGCCCCGGGACGGCTCTCCCGAGGTCGGAACGGACCCGTCGCACCCTGCCGAAGGCGCGGTGCGCACCGCCGGACGCGCGTCAGGAACTGCGTTTCCGCTTCCGCAGGCCGAACACCGCGAGCACCACGGCGAGCAGGAAGACCACGCCCACCGCCCGGTCGGAGGGGCCGTCCGAGGAGTCGGCCGCGGCGCCGCCCGCAGCGGAGCCCTGGCCCGCGCCGGGGGTGGCGGTGCCGGCGGCCGCGCCCGGGGCGGCCGAGGGGGCGGGCGGTTCGGCGGTCGGCCGGACGGTGTCCGGGAGCTGGTCGTCGGCGAGCGGTGCGCGCCACACCTCGCTGCCCTTGCCCTCGGTGCCGTACAGCACGGCGCGGCCGTCGGCGGAGAAGCTGACGGACTCCCCCTGGCGCTGGAAGGGCGCGGTGAGCGCGGCGAGCCGGGCGGGCGCGCCGTCCCGCCAGCGGTAGAGGGTGGCGGAGAAGTAGCCGCGCAGCACCAGCCGGGTGCCGTCCGGGGAGAACGCGCCGTCGGTGACCCAGGGCGCGTCGGCGATCCGCCGGAAGGTGTTGACGCCGGTGGCGGCGAGCTTCTCCGGCCCCTGGTAGAGGGCGCCGCCGCCCTGGTTCTTGCTGGCGATGTACGCCCGCCCGGTGACCGGGTGCACCATCAGGGCCTCGGCGTCGCGCGGGCCGTCCTCGTAGCGGACCTTGTAGCGGACGGTGTCGACGGTCTGGTCGCGCAGTTCGGCGGGCTCGGCGAAGGCGTAGATCCACACCTCGGGCCACTTGCCGCCGAGGTTGTCGCCGATGTCGCCGAGGTAGAGCCGGCCGTCCGGGCCGGTGGAGATCGCCTCGACGTCGCGGGGCTGCACCCCGCGCAGGGTGAGCCGGGCGACCGTCCGGCCGGTGGCGTCGACGCCGTAGACGCACGGGCCGTCGTCGCTGTCGTTGTGGGTCCAGTGGACGCCGGGGTGGCGGATGCTCGCGGCGAGGCCGCTGGACTCGGTGATCCGCGGGTCCGCGATGGTGAACAGCGTCCCGGCCGGACCGGCGGCGCGGGCGGGCGGCGCGGCGGGCAGCACGGTGCAGACGGCCGCGAGCAGGGCCGCCGTCGCGGCCCGCAGGGTCGTTCCTCGGCTCGGCATCCCCGGCATCCTCCGCTCCCTCCGCACACGGCGATCCTGCCACGGCGGCGGGGGCCGCTGCGCCGCCCCGGGTTCTCGTCAGCTTGACGAGAACAGGGCGGGCGCAATATCGTCGTAGTGACGAAAAGGGGGCTCCACCATGGCCGACATCACCAAGCGCTTCGGACTGCGCCACCTGCGCGCCGTCCCCACCGCCCACATCCGCCACCTCAGCCGGGGCAAGGTCGCCCACGACGGCGCCGGCCTGGCGTTCTGGTTCCGCCCGCTCACCGCCGCCCTCTCCGAAGTACCGGTCGACGACCGCGAGCTGGCCATGCTGTTCCACGCCCGCACCTCCGACTACCAGGACGTCACGGTGCAGGCCACCCTCACCTACCGGATCACCGAACCCGCCGTCGCCGCCGCCCGCGTCGACTTCGGTATCGACCCCGACACCGGCGCCTGGCGCGCCGCCCCGCTCGACCAGCTCGCCACCCTGCTCACCGAGACCGCCCAGCAGCACGCCCTCGGACTGCTCGCCCGCACCCCGCTCGCCACCGCCCTCGTCGACGGCGTCGCCGCCGTCCGCGAGCGGATGGCCTCCGGACTCGCCGACGAACCGCGCATCACCGAGACCGGGATCGCCGTCATCGCCGTCCGCGTCGTCGCCCTGCGCCCCGAGCCCGAGGTCGAACGCGCCCTGCGCACCCCCGCCCGGGAACGCGTCCAGCAGGAGGCCGACCGCGCCACCTTCGAACGGCGCGCCGTCGCCGTCGAGCACGAGCGCGGCATCGCCGAGAACGAACTCGCCAACCGGATCGAACTCGCCCGCCGCGAGGAGCAACTGCTCGCCCAGCAGGGCGCCAACAGCCGCCTGGAGGCCGAGGAGAAGGCCGTCGCCGACCGCGTCCGCACCGAGGCCGAGGCCGAACGCCGCACCCGGCTCGCCACCGCCGAGGCCGAGGCCGCCCGCGCACTCGGCGACGCCCGCGCCGCCGCCGAGGCCGCCTGGCTCGCCGCCCACCAGCAGGCCGACCCCGCCGTGCTGCGCTCGCTCGCCCTGATGCGCTTCGCCGAGCACCTGCCCGCCATCGACAGCGTCACCCTGACCCCCGACGTGCTCACCGGGCTGCTCGCCAAGCTCGGCCGGCCGGCGGCCGACCGGTGACCCTCGCACCCCGGGCCGTCCTCGTCCACCGCCGCACCGAGTACGAGGAACTGATCGCCCACCACGGCACCCCCGGCCAGGCCGCCTTCTTCCTCTCCTCGCGCGGGCGCGACCTCACCGAGGTCGAGCAGCGCCACCGCCGGCAGGCCGGGGCGCTCGCCGCCGCCGCGGCGGCCGTCCCGCTCGACTGGCGGCGCACCCGGGTCGAACGGGCCGACCTGCCGCGCTTCCTCTTCGAACCCGAGGACGTGGTGGTCGTCGTCGGCCAGGACGGGCTGGTCGCCAACGCCGCCAAGTACCTGGCCGGCCAGCCCGTCGTCGGCGTCGACGCCGACCCCGGCCGCAACCCCGGCGTCCTGGTCCGGCACCGCGCCGACGCCCTCGCCGCCCTGCTGCCCGCCGCCGTCGCCCGCAGCGGCGCCGGCCACGTCGAGGAGCGCACCATGGTCGAGGCCGTCGCGGACGACACCCAGCGGCTGCTCGCCCTCAACGAGGTGTACGTCGGCCAGGCCGGCCACCAGACCGCCCGCTACCGGCTCTCGGTCGACGCCGCGGGCGGACCGGGCGAGCGCGCCGACGCCCCCGAGGCGCAGGCCTCCTCCGGGGTGCTGGTCGGCACCGGGACGGGCGCCACCGGCTGGTGCCGCTCCGCCTGGCTCGAACGCGGCGGCCCGATCGCCCTGCCCGCACCCACCGACGCCGCGCTCGCCTGGTTCGTCCGCGAGGCCTGGCCCTCCCCCGCCACCGGGACCGCCCGGGTCCACGGCCGGCTCGACGACGGCCGCCGGCTCGTCCTCACCGTGGAGTCCGACCACCTGGTCGCCTTCGGGGACGGCATCGAGAGCGACGCCCTCGACCTCTCCTGGGGCCAGACCCTGCGAATCGGCCCCGCCGCAGAACGCCTCCGCCTGCTGGGCTGAACCCGTCGCCGGGCGGCACCGGCCTCCGTCCGCCGGGGCCGATCCCGTCCCCGAGCGGCACCGACCTCTGGGCCGATCCCGTCCCCGAGCGGCTCACCCCGCCGGGGGAGGCGGATCGCCCCGCGGCACGATCCGCCCAGCGGCCGGCCCCGGGAGGCTGGACGCATGGAGATCACCGCAGCCGCCACGACCCGCACCCCCGCGCCCCGCTGGGCGACGGCCACCGCCCGCGCCATCCCCTGGCTCGGCCTGCCGGTCTGCCTCTGGCGGCTGCCGATCGGGTTCGGTTCCACCATGGGCATGGACCTGCCGCCGATCGCCCAGCCGCTCTGGATCACCGTGCCGTACGTCCTGGCGCTCAGCGTCCTCTCCGAGGTGTTCGGGCTGCTCTGCGGCGCCCTGGTGCAGCCCTGGGGCGAGACCGTGTCGCCGCGCGTGCCGGTCCTGCGCGGGCGCCGCATCCCGCCCGCCGCGGTGATCGTCCCGGCCGCGCTGGCCGGGCTCGCCCTCACCGCGCTCTCCGTCGACTGGGTACTCACCACCTTCGGCCTGGCCGGCTTCGAGGACGTCGGCTGGACCGGCCCCTGGTGGCAGGGGCTCGCCGTGGCGGTCACCGGCCTGTTCGCGCTCTGGGGACCGCTGGTGCTCGCCCTCACCTTCGCCTACTACCGGCGGCGCTGCGGACGGCCCTCGGCGGGCGTGCGGCCGACCGGTCCGGCCGGGCTCACGGCAGCGTGAGGATGCGCGGGCCGTCCTCGGTGATCGCCACCGTGTGCTCGACGTGGGCGGCGCGGGAGCCGTCCGTGGTGCGCAGCGTCCAGCCGTCGGCGTCGGTGAGGTAGTCGGAGCCGCCGCCCGCCATGAGCATCGGCTCGACGGCCAGCACCAGGCCCGGCCGCAGCGGGTAGCCCCGGCCGGGCCGGCCCTCGTTCGGGACGGACGGGTCCTCGTGCATCCGGCGGCCGATGCCGTGCCCGCCGAAGCCCTCCGGCAGGCCGTAGCGGCCGGCCCGGGCGACGGAGGAGATCGCGTGCGAGATGTCGCCCATCCGGTTGCCCACCACCGCCGCGGCGATACCGGCCGCCAGGGCCCGGCGGGCCGCGTCGATCAGGGCGAGGTCGGCCGGACGCGGGGTGCCGACGACGAAGCTGACGGCCGCGTCGCCGGCCCAGCCGTCCAGGACGGCGCCGCAGTCGATGCTGACCAGGTCGCCGTCGCGCAGCCGCCGGCCGTCCGGGATCCCGTGTACCACGGCGTCGTTGACGGAGGCGCAGATCACCGCCGGGAACGGCACCGGTGCGAACGAGGGCCGGTAGCCCAGGAACGGCGAGGACGCCCCGGCCGCCCGCAGCACCCCGCGCGCCACCTCGTCCAGCTCCAGCAGGCTCACCCCGACCCCCGCCGCCGCCTCCACCGCGGCCAGCGCCTGCGCGACCACCCGCCCCGCCTCCCGCATCGCAGCGAGCGCGCTCGGCGACTTGAGCTCGACCATGCCTGTGACTCCCTCCGGGTACCCAATTCTTATACCGGTATTTCTATCACGGTCGAGAGCTGCTGGTGCCGCCGCGCGGCGAGCGGGCTGGCGGCGCGGGCGGGGTAGCGACCCCGGGCGCGGCGGGCGGGGCCGCCGCGCAGCGGGGCGGAACGGAACCCCCGGGCTGCGGGCGGCGCTACGATCGGGGCATGGTGAGGACTCCGCTGACTCCTTGGGAGCGTGAGCGCGGCGAGCGCTTCGGTGCGTTGCTGCGCGAGGCGCGCGGTGAGCGCAGCATGGTGGAGGTGGCCGCCGTGGCGGGCGTCTCGTCGGAGACCCTGCGCAAGATCGAGACCGGCCGCGCCCCGACCCCGGCCTTCTTCACCGTCGCCGCACTGGCCCATGCGCTGGGCCTCTCGCTGGACGACCTGGTCGCCGCGTGCACCCTCCCCGAGGAGGGCCCGGAGGCGCTGTCCGCCTGATCGGCACCCCGCGGACACACGGGCACACGGACGACGCCGCCCCGGCCGAAGGGGCGGCGTCGTGGTGTCGGTGGCGGGCCCGCGGGCCCCGTTCAGGCGGTGATGCCGCCGTCGAGGACGAGGTCGGCGCCGACGGTGTAGCCGGCCTCGTCGGAGGCGAGGTGGAGGACGGCGGCGGCGATCTCCTCGACCGCCCCGGCCCGGCCGACCGGGACGGAGCCCTTCATCCGGTCGTTCTTGTCGGCGGCGCTCTCCCCGGGCAGCGAGGACATCGGGGTGTCGACCGGGCCGGGGCTGACGGTGTTGATCCGCACGCCGTCGGCGATGTGGTCGCGGGCCGCGGCGCGGGTGAGGACGGTCAGGGCGGCCTTGGTGGCGGCGTACGCACCGAGGTTGCCCACCCGCACGTGGGTGCCGAGGTTGGAGGAGATGTTGACGACGGCGCCGCCGCCGTTGGCCCGCAGGTGGGCTATCTGGTGCTTCATGGCGAGCCAGGTGCCGGTGAGGTTGGTGTCGAGGATGTGCCGCCAGTCGTCCTCCTCGATGTCGGCGACGGGCCCGATGGCGGCGAGGACGCCGGCGTTGTTGACGGCGACGTCCAGGCGGCCGAACTCGGCGACCACCTCGCGGACCAGCCGGGCGGCGTCCTCGCCCCGGGTGACGTCGGCGACGACGGCCGCGGCCCGACCGCCCTCGGCCTCGATGAGGGCGACGGTCTCGGCGAGCTTGGCGCCGGTGCGTCCGGCGACGGCGACGGCGGCCCCTTCGCGGGCGAAGGCGAGGGCGATGCCCCGGCCGATTCCGGAGCCGGCGCCGGTGACGAGGACGGTCCGGCCGGTGAAGCGCGCGGTCATGAGCGGTACTCCTTGTGGTGGTGGTGAACTTCGGTGCGGACGGGACGGGTTGCGGGTCGGGCGAGGACGGCGACGGCCACCGCGGTGAGCGCCAGCCCGGCCGCCGCGGCGGCGAAGGCGGCGGCGTAGCCCCCGACGACGCTGGGGCGGGTGGCGGCGAGCGCCATCAGGGCGGCGAGCACGGTGGTCGGGCCGAGTTCCATCGCGGTGTTGAGCAGTCCGGCGGCGAGGCCGGTGCGGTGCTGCGGGACTCCGGCGGTGGCCAGGACGGCCGCTCCGGCGAAGGAGAGCGCGGCGCCGGCGGGCAGCAGCAGGAGTCCGGGCAGCAGTCCGGTGGTGTACGGGGTGGCCGGGTCGAGCCGGGCGAGCACGGCCGACCCGAGGGCGGCGACGGCGAGTCCGGCGGCGGTGACCGGGCGGGCGCCGTACCGGGCGATCAGCGGTCCGGCGGCGCGTCCGGCGGCCAGCAGGACGGCGGCGTACGGGACGAAGGCGGCCGAGGTGGCCAACGGGCCGTGTCCGCGGACCTGTTGGAGGTAGAGGGCGATCAGCAGGAAGCCGAGGGCGGTGCCGGCGGCGGTGGCCATGACGGCGAGCAGGGCGGTGGCCCGGGTGCGGTCGGCGAGGAAGCCGGCCGGGAGCAGCGGGTCGGGTGCCCGGCGTTCGACGGCGGCGAAGCCGGTCAGCAGCAGGCCGCCGAGGAGCAGCGGGGCCAGGACGGCCGGCTCGCGCCAGGGGTGTTCGCCGTACTGGACCAGGCCGAGGCTGAGGGCGCAGATGCCGGTGGCGGCGAGTGCGGCGCCGGGCAGGTCGAGCGGGCGGGGGCGGTCGGTGCGGTCGCCGGGCGCGGGCCGGGCGGCCGGGAGCAGCCGTCCGGAGAGGGCGAGTGCCGCGGCGGCGACCAGGATCGGGACGGCGAACAGCCAGCGCCAGGTGGTCCAGGCGGCGACCACCCCGGAGAGCAGGTTGCCGCAGGTCGCGCCGAGGACGGAGAGTCCGCCCCAGCCGGCCATGGCGCGTCCGTAGGCGGCGGGTTCGGGGAGGAGCGCGCGGACGACGGCGACGGCGGCGGGTGCGGCGAGGGCGGCGCCGACGCCCTGGGCGAGGCGTGCGGCGAGCAGGGTGGCGTAGCCGGGGGCGAGGGCGGCCAGGACGGAGGCGGCGGCGAGGACGGCGAGGCCGATCCGCAGCAGTCGGCGTCCGCCGTGCCGGTCGGCGAGCCGGCCGCCGAGCAGCAGCAGCGAGCTGAACGAGAGCCCGTAGGCGGCGCTGATCAGCAGGACGCCGGAGGGGCCGAGCCCGAACTCGCGGGCCACCAGGGGCAGGGGCACCGAGAGGATCATGATCGTGAAGATCAGGACCGCTTGGACGGCGCCGAGCACGGCGAAGCCGGCCCGCACGGCGGAGCCCGTTCGTCCGGGCGCAAGGTCCGCGGGTATGAAGTCCGCGGGCGCGAGGTCCGCGGCCATGAGGTCCGCAGGCATGAGTCCCCCCAACTATAATTACCGTTCGGTCCAATATCAGGGCAGCAGGAGCCCAGGACGGAGAACCGGCGAACGCCGGACCGGCCGGACCGGTCAGTCCAGCAGCGCGAGCGCCGTCTCGGCCGCGTCCCGCAGCCGGACCGCCCCCTCGCCGGTCTTGCCGACCACCCGCATCCCCTGCAGCAGCACCACCAGCATCCGCGCCAGCGCCTGCGGGTCGCGGCCGGCCGGCAGCTCCCCCTGCGCCCCGGCACGCACCAGGGCGCCACTGAGCATGGTCTCCAGACAGCCCCAGCTGGTCTCCACCCGACGCGCCACCACCGGGTCGTGCGGGGCGAGTTCGACCGCCGTGTTGGCGATGAAGCAGCCCCGCTTCAGACTGTCCTCGGCCGACTCGGCGGCGTACCGGCGGACCAGCCCGCGCACGGCGGGCAGCACCGGCCCCGGCTGCGAGAGCTCGGCCAGCAGGAGGGGCTCGTTCAGCTCCCCGTAGCGCTCCAGCGCCCGCAGGTACAGTTCGCGCTTGCTGCCGAAGGTGCCGTAGATGCTGGCCCGGGCGATGCCCAGCTCCTCGACCAGGTCGGCCATCGAGGTCGCCTCGTAGCCGCGCCGCCAGAACAGCTCCAGGGCCGACTGCAGGGCGGCGTCCGGGTCGAATTCCTTGGTCCGTGCCATGACTGGACCCTACGCTTATCCAGATCGATCGGTCAAGAATCCCCCCGCCCCCTCGCGGGCCGCCCCGCACCGGGCCGCCCGGGGATCGGGGCGGCCCGGGAGCCGCCGGGCGGTCCTCCCCCGGGGCGGGGCGGGCCGCCCGGCCCCGGCTCAGGCCTCGGTCGGCAGGGGCGGCTCGACCGCGAGCGGTGCACTGCTGCGGGCCCGGTGCTGGGCCGCCCAGGTGGTGAGCGCGACCGTGCAGGCATGGTCCAGGTGGCGCAGTCCGGACCAGTCCAGTTCCACCGGGCGGTCGCCCGGCAGCCGTTCCAGGGTGTCCAGAAGCCGGGGCAGCCGCAGGAAGGTCGCGTTGCCGCTGAGCCGCACCCGCAGGCCGTCGACCGTGCCCGGGGCCTCGTCCACGCCGATCTGCAGCTGCGAGGTCTGCCAGGCGGACTTGACCACCGCCAGGACGACGCCGAGCAGCACCCCCTCGAACAGGTCGGTGGCGATGATCGCGACCGCCGTGACGACCAGGACGACCGCCTCGCCGCGGTGCTCGCGCGCCAGGCCGGCGAGGTGGCGCACCGGGACGAGCTTGGCGCCGGCGTGCACCAGGACGGCGGCGATCGCGGCCAGCGGGATCAGCCCGAGGGCGGCGGGCAGCAGGGCGGCGAACAGCAGCAGCCAGGCACCGTGCAGCACCCGCGAGGCCTTGGTGCGGGCGCCCGCATGGACGTTGGCCGCGCTGCGGACGATCACCGCCGTCATCGGCAGCGCGCCGAGCAGCCCGCAGAGCGTGTTGCCGACGCCCTGGGAGGCCAGTTCGCGGTCGTAGTCGGTGCGCGGGCCGTGGTGCATCCGGTCCACGGCGGCGGCGCTGAACAGGGTCTCGGCGGAGGCGATCAGGGTGAAGGCGAGCAGGGTGCCGAGCCCGGCCGCACCGGTCAGCACTCCGAAGGCGTCGCCGTCGGGCAACGCGACCACGTCGAGCAGCCCCTCCACCCGGACCCGCGCCACCGGCAGGTCGCCGAGGGCGGTCGCGGCGGCGGCCAGGCCGACGGCGGCGAGCGGGGCGGGCAGCAGCCGGGCGCGGGCGGGCAGGTGCTTCCAGAGCAGCAGGACCAGCAGGGTGCCGGCGCCGACCAGGACGGCGGTGCCGGCGGCGGCGCCGGTGAGCACGTCGTGCAGCAGCGCGGGGAGTCCGGCGATCTTCTCCGGGCCGGTCGCCGGGGCCCGGCGGTCGGCCATCGCGTAGAGCTGCCCGGAGAGCAGGGTCAGCCCGATGCCGGCCAGCATGCCGTGCACCACGGAGGCCGACATGGCCCGGAACCAGCGGCCCAACCGCAGGGCTCCCATGGCGAGTTGGAGCACGCCGGTGGCGAGGACGAGCACCCCGAGGGCGGCCTGGCCGAACTGCTGGACGGCCTCCAGGACGAGCACGGTGAGCCCGGCGGCGGGGCCGCTGACCTGGAGGCTGCTCCCGGGCAGCGATCCGACGACCAGCCCGCCGACGATGCCGGTGACCAGTCCGAGTTCGGCGGGCACGCCCGAGGCGACCGCGACGCCGACGCAGAGCGGCACGGCGACCAGGAAGACCACCAGCGAGGCGGGCAGGTCGCACTTCCACGGGACGGCGCGCAGCGGGCGCAGCGCGAGGACGACGGGGTTGCGGGCGCGGACGACGCGACGGAGGCGGGGACGGCCGGGCGGGGGGTTGCGGCGGGGGCGGCCCGGCGGGCTCTTGGCAGGGTGCATGGCGGCGGTTCCTTTCGCGCGTCGGCTGCCCGCGGACGCGCAGGTGGTGGGGACGGCGCGGCCGGCCGCGGGATTCGCACGGGGTGGACGGCCCACGGGGTGGACGGCCTGCAGGGGCGACAACGGGGCGACGGGCGTCCGGGTGACGCGGGCGGCCGTCGGGGCGTCGGAGGCGGGTCGGGTCCGACCGGGGGCGGGCCCGCCGGTCCGGTGACGACGGAACGGGCTCGCCGGCCCTGGGCGGGGCGTGACCGCCGGCGTCCCCCCGCCCCCGGTCGATCCCAAATCCCCCTGCCACGGCCCTAGTTGAGAATGACAATCATGACGGCCCGGCGTGCCACCGACGGTAACCGGCGGCCGGTCGGCGGCCAAGCCCGGGCACCGTCCCTTCACTCCGGCGGCACACCGGCTCCGCTTCCGGGCCCGAATCCGCGTGCTCGACGGGCACACCAGTTCGCCGGACGGGCAGGTATACGAACCGCATCCACCCGGACGCCATTGCAGCAATCCACGAGGCGGTGGCGCGGAGCGGGCCGGCGCACTGGAGGAAGCGCGCCTGGAGCATCGGCGCAGGTCGTGGCAGCCTGGCCGGACACCCCCAGAACTTCAACACTTCGTTGAATCCCCCTTGACGCCCCACCGGGCCCGACCCTACTTTGTTTCCGCATATAGAAACCGTTCTTCCGTATCGTGGAATTGGAGATGAGCCCTCCGAGCCACACGGGCCGACGCAGGAGAGACCCCGATGCCTCGTATGACCGCCGCTGCCGCGGCCGTGGAGATCCTCAAGCGCGAGGGCGTTGACCAAGCGTTCGGCGTGCCCGGCGCCGCGATCAACCCCTTCTACCGCGAGCTCAAGAACGTCGGCGGCATCCACCACACGCTGGCCCGCCACGTCGAGGGCGCCTCGCACATGGCCGAGGGCTACACCCGGGCCCGGGCCGGCAACATCGGCGTCTGCATCGGCACCTCCGGCCCGGCCGGCACCGACATGATCACCGGCCTGTACTCGGCCATCGCGGACTCCATCCCGATCCTCTGCATCACCGGCCAGGCCCCGGTCTCGAAGCTCCACAAGGAGGACTTCCAGGCCGTCGACATCGCCTCGATCGCCAAGCCCGTCACCAAGGCCGCCACCACCGTCCTGGAGGCCGCGCAGGTCCCCGGCGTGTTCCAGCAGGCGTTCCACCTGATGCGCTCCGGCCGCCCCGGCCCGGTCCTCATCGACCTGCCGATCGACGTCCAACTGACCGAGATCGAGTTCGACCCCGAGACCTACGAGCCGCTGCCGGTCTACAAGCCGTCCGCGACCCGCGCCCAGGCCGAGAAGGCCATCCGCTTCCTGCTGGAGTCGGAGCGCCCGCTGATCGTCGCCGGCGGCGGCATCATCAACGCCGACGCCTCGGACCTGCTGGTCGAGTTCGCCGAGCTCACCGGCGTCCCGGTCATCTCCACCCTGATGGGCTGGGGCACCATCCCGGACGACCACGAGCTGTCCGCCGGCATGGTCGGCGTCCAGACCGCGCACCGCTACGGCAACGCGACCTTCCTGGAGTCGGACTTCGTCCTCGGCATCGGCAACCGCTGGGCCAACCGCCACACCGGCTACAACATGGACGCCTACACCAAGGGCCGCACGTTCGTCCACGTCGACATCGAGCCGACCCAGATCGGCAAGATCTTCGCGCCGGACTACGGCATCGCCTCCGACGCCAGGGTCGCGCTGGAGCTGTTCGTCGAGATCGCCAAGGAGCTCAAGGCCGCGGGCACCCTCCCCGACTTCAGTTCCTGGGCCGCCTCCGCCCAGGAGCGCAAGGCCACCCTGCAGCGCCGCACGCACTTCGACAACATCCCGATCAAGCCGCAGCGCGTCTACGAGGAGATGAACAGGGCGTTCGGCCCGGAGACCCGCTACGTCACCACCATCGGCCTCTCCCAGATCGCCGCCGCCCAGTTCCTGCACGTCTACAAGCCGCGCCACTGGATCAACTGCGGCCAGGCCGGCCCGCTCGGCTGGACCATCCCGGCCGCCATCGGTGCCGCCACCGCGGACCCGGAGACCCCGATCGTCGCGATCTCCGGCGACTACGACTTCCAGTTCATGATCGAGGAGCTGGCGGTCGCCGCCCAGCACCAGGTCCCCTACGTCCACGTCCTGGTCAACAACGCCTATCTGGGCCTGATCCGCCAGGCGCAGGGCAACCTGGGCATCAACTTCGAGGTCAACCTCGAATTCGACAACATCAACACCCCGGAGCTCGGCGGCTACGGCGTCGACCACGTCAAGGTCGCCGAGGGCCTGGGCGTCAAGGCCATCCGCGTCACCGACCCGGAGCAGCTCGGCGCCGCCTTCGAGGAGGCCAAGAAGCTCGCCGCCGAGCACCGCGTCCCGGTCGTCGTCGAGGCCATCCTGGAGCGCATCACGAACATCGCGATGAGCAAGACGGTCGACATGAGCGACGTCACCGAGTTCGAGGAGATCGCCACCCTGCCGGAGCACGCCCCGACCGCCATCAAGACCCTCAAGGTCTGATCCCCCGGAGGCCGAGCCGCTCCGGCCCCCGAACGCCCGGGTCCGGCCGTCCTGTGAAGCACCCCGCACAGGACGGCCGGGCCCGGCGCGTTTCCCGGGCCCCGACGGGCTTCCCGGCTCCGGCACGCCTCGAAGGCCCGGCACGCTTCAGGCTCCCGGCACCCGGCCGGCCGTAGCCGGTCCGAGGGCCAGGACCTCAGCGGCGGCAGGTGTAGGTGAAGGAGGCGGCCGCGCTGTGCGGCTGCGGCGAGCGGACCTCCACCGTCGCCGTCGCCCGCATCGTCCCCGGCCCGTCGAAGGTCCAGCGCAGCACCACGTCCACCCGGCGCTGCCCCGCCCGCACCGGCTGCGACAGTTCGCCGGAGGCCGTCCCGTCGCTGCGCAGCCAGCGATAGCGGACCGTCCCCGCCCGGCCGTTGGTGGCGACCGCCGCCGTCAGCACCGCGGTGCCGCCGCAGCCCGGTCCGGCCGCCGGGTCGACCGTGACCGCGACCCCGGTGACCGCCAGCGGCGGTTCGGCCCGGCAGCGGTCGAGCAGGGCCAGGAGCGCCAGCAGGACGGCCGCCGGCACCAGCCAGCGCAGCGCCCGGCGGCTGCGCCGGTGCTCCGGTTCCGGCGGCGGGGCCGCGCCGTGCCAGGCCGCGGCGGCCCGCGGCGGCACCCCGGGGCCGAACCGGCGCACCTCACCCGGACCGGCGGGCGGGCCGGCGGCGGCTGATCCGGGCGGGATCTCGGGTGCCCGGTCGGCGACCGGCCCCGGGCCGGGTGCGGGCACGGTGGCCGCCGGATCGACCCCGGGCGGCCCGTACGGGGCCGTCGGGCCGCCCGACGACCACACGGTCGGATCCAGAAAGGTCGCGCTCGCGGGGTCGTCGTCGGGCTCGGCGCCCCGGTGCGGCGGCGGGCCGGGCCGGGCACCGCCGCCGTCGTACCGGAAGGTCTCGTCGTCGGGGCCGTACCCCGGTCTGGGCATGGACATCAGGTCTCCCCGGAGGTGGCGGGCCGGTGGGATCAGCCGGGTCCGTAGCAGTCGGGCCCGTACAGCTCCCGATAGGTGGTCTGCGGGGTGCCGGCCGCCGGGGTGGTGGTGATCTCCAGGGCCCACCAGTACTGGTTGCCGTACTCGCCGAAGACCTGGCGCACGGTGCGGAGGTTGGTGCCGGTGCCGAGCGTCAGCGTCTCCCGCCGGACGGTGTCCCGGGGAGTGCCGGCGCCCGCGTGGCGCTTCCAGACCACGGTGAGCACGGCCCCGGGCGGTCCGGAGGCGACGGCCCTGAGGTCGGCCTCCATGCCGGTCCGGTTGTAGCAGCGGACGGCGTCGATGTTCAGCACGCCCACCCGGACGGGCACCGGCGGCGGGGTGGTGGGCGGGGTCGTCGGTGGCGTGGTCGGCGGGGTCGTCGGGGGCTGGGTGGGCTTCGTCGGCCCGGTGGTGGGCGTCGGCGGCGGCGGGGTGGTCCGGGTCGGACCGGGCGGCGGCGGGGGCGTGGACCGCGTCTGCCGCGGGGAGGGCGAGGGCGACGGACCCGGCGACGGCGGTCGGCTCTGCGTCGTACTGCCGGACGGGGACGGCGACGGGGACGGGCCCGGTGCGGGCGGAGTCCCCGGCGGCGGCGGCGCGGAATCCGAGGCGCCCCCCGACCCGAAGGACGCCGACCCCCAGGGCCCCGGCGGCCCCGGCGAACCGGTCGGCGGCCCCAGGACGGTGGTCGCGTACGGCATCGGATCGCCGAGCTCCGTACGGCCGGAGCCGCCGACCCCCGCCAGGGCGACCCCGGCCAGCGTGGCCGCCCCGAGCGCACCGAGCGCCAGACCGGTGACCACCTGCGTGCGGCGGGTCAGCCGCTGCCGGACCGCCCGGTGCCGCAGGCCGCCCCGTCTTCGGGTGCTCCGCACCGCGGAGGCGCCCGCCCCGGGCGGCGGGGCGGCCAGCTCGGTGTGCGCGAGCGCGATCGAACCGTCGTCGCCCGTGCCCTTCACCCCGCGCGGGAGCAGCAGGGCGAGCAGGGCCACCAGGGCGGCCAGTTCGGCCCGCCCGCGCTCCTCCCACTCCCGGCCGTACGCCGCCTGCGCGACCGCCTCCAGCCGGGCGACGAACTCGGCCGCCCCCGGTGGACGGTCGCCAGGCTGCTTCGCCAGCCCCGCCCGGATCAGCTCGCGGACCGGCTCCGGCGCCAATTCGTCCCGGACCCGGTCCCAGGTGTGCTGGAGCGCCAGCACCTCCCTGGTGGCGCCGGTGAACGGCCGCTCGCCGGTCACGCACTCGAAGAAGGTGGCGGTCGCCGCGTACACGTCGCCGGCCGGGGAGGCGGGCTGCCCGGCCCACAGCTCCGGCGCCAGGTAGGCCGGGGTGCCGGAGACGTCCCGGTCGTGCCCGGCCGGCACGGCGATGCCGAAGTCGACCAGCTTGGAGACGCCCTCCGTGTCGACGAGCACGTTGGCGGGCTTGTAGTCCCGGTGGACCAGCCCGGCCGCGTGGGCGGCGGCCAGGCCGAGCAGCGAGCCCTTGAGCACGACGAGCGCCGCCTCGGGCGTGGTGGCGCCCTCCGAACGGAGCAGCGAGCGCAGCGCGATGCCGTCCACCAGCTCCATCACGATCGCCGCGTGCGGGCCGCTCTCCACGTACTCGTAGAGCCGGGTGACGTGCGGCGAGTCGACCAGCGCCAGGACCTGCGCCTCCTCGCGCAGCGCGGGGTTGTCCGCGGAGCGGTGCAGGTACTTGATGGCGACCGGGGTGCCGGTGGCGTCGTGGTGCGCCAGGACGACCCGCCCGCTCGCCCCCCGGCCGAGCTGCGCGCCGTGCGTGTAGTCCGACAACTGCCAGTCACCGGAGTCGGGCCGGTCGTGCAGTTCGTCCTGCGGTGCGTCCCGCGGTCCGTCCTGCGGTGCGTCCCGCCGCCGGTCCTGCGGCACGTCGTGCGCGTCGTGCGGTCGGTGGTCCTGTCCGTACTCGTCCCGCGCCATCGCGAACCCCTCCGTCGGGCATGGCCGGGCCGCCGCGGGCGGGGCGGCCGATGCGTTCGACGCCCGGGTACGCGCCCCGGTTCCTGCCCCGCGCGAGTGACATCGGGGCAGGTCGGACGGGTCGTACACGGTCCCGGAGGGTTCCCGCAGGCAGCGGGCCCGGGGCCGGCGCGGGGCGGGTCCGGGACCGGCTGGGACGCGGAGGCGCGCACGGGGTTGCGCGCGGAGCGGCGGTCGCCCCCCTCGCGCGCGGCTGCCACCCCGCCCGACCCCGAATGCGCCGGGGCAGGGGGCGGGGCGGGGCGGCCCGGTCCCACGCCGGGAAGGGGGTCAGGGTCAGGCGCAGTGGTAGGCGAAGGTGGTGGAGGAGGTGCGGGTGCCCGGCGAGAGGATTTCCAGGGTCGCGGTGTTCTGCAGCTCGCCCCGGCCGTCGAAGCTCCAGCGCAGCACCAGGTCCGTCCGGTGGGTACCGGAGCGGACGTCCTGGACGAGCTCGCCCGAGGTCGTGCCGTCGCTGCGCACCCAGCGGTAGCGCAGCGGGCCGGCGCCGCCGTTGGTGTCCACCGCGGCCGTCACCACCGCCGTGCCGCCGCAGCCCGGCCCCGCCGGATCGGTGGAGACGGCGACCCCGGTGACCGCCAGCGCGGGCGCGGAGAACCGCCAGTAGAGCAGGGCCAGCACCGCGAGCAGCACGGCCACCGGCACCAGCCAGCGGCCGACCCGGCGCCGCTTGCGGGGCGGCTCCTCCACCGGCACCGCCTCGCCGTGCCACACGGCCGCGGCCTGCGGCGGGACACCGGGGCCGAACCGCCGCAGCTGCTCGCCGGAGGTGAGGGGCTGCTCGTCCCGACCGTCCTCGACCAGCGTGGTGCCCAGCGTGGCGGTGGCGACCGGGACGGGGACGCCGGCGACGGGGGCGACGGCACCGGGGGCGGCCGGAGCCGCGCCGGTCGGTGTGGTGGGCAGGGTCTCCCCCGGCTCGGCCGGGGCGCCCCAGACCCGCGGGTCCAGGAAGGTGGCACTCGCGGGCTCCGCGCCGTCCAGCCGCACGGTGGCTTCGAGATCGACACCGGCCGCACCCGCTCCCGGGGGTGCGAGCCGCACGGTCTCCTCGGCCGCCCCCGCAGCTGCGGGGGCGAGGCGCACGGTCTGCTCCGCGTCGCCCGGCCCGGCGGGCGCAAGGCGGACCGTCTGCTCCGCCGCACCGGCATCGGCGGGGGCGAGGCGCACGGTCTCCTCGACGCCGCCCGGCCCGGCAGGGGCGAGGCGCACGGTCTCCTCGGCACCGACCGGCTGGGACGCGGCGTCGGGGCGGGGGGTGGACATGGGTTCTCCAGACAGCAGGGGTCGGTCGGGTTCGGGGCTGGGTTCGGGGCCGGGGGTCCGACGGATCAGCGCGGCACGTCGCAGAGGTAGGAGGAGATCTCGGCCGAGCCCCTGGGCGTCCGCAGGGCTCCCGGCGAGGTGCTCACCTGCACGCCCCAGACCGCGGCGGTGGAACCGCTGAAGGAGTGGGTGCGGGTGAGGGTGACCCGGCCCGCCGTGATCGGGACCTGCTCGGTCCCGACGATCACCTTCTTGCTCGTCCCGCCCGCGCTCTGGTACCAGCTCACCGTGAGCGTCCCGCTGCTGCCGGCGCCGTCCGCGGCGACGGTGATGTTGCTGGTCAGGCTCCACCGGCCCCAGCAGCTCAGCGAGTCCACGTTCACCGAGGTGACCCGGACGGTGGGGGTAGGCGTCTGGGTCGGGGTCGCGGTGCCGAGGGTCGGCGACGGGGGTGCGGTGGGGGTGCCCGGTGCGGGGGTGCCGGGTGCGGCGCCGCCGGGGGCCGGCGGGGCGACCGTGCCGGGGGCGCCACCGCCGGGGGCGGTCGCGGTGGGCTTGGGCGTCTTGCCGGTGGGCGAGGCGCCGACGCTCGGGGAGCCGGAGGACGCCGAGGCGGAGGGCGACGCGGACGGCGAGGCGCTGTCGGTGCTCGCCTCGGGGCTCGGTCCGGCCGACTCGCTGCCGGTCGCCGAGGGCCCGTCGGCGGGGGTGGGTGCGCCGAGGTTGGTGGTCGCCGTCGGGGAGGCGCCGCCGACCACCGTGCGGCCGTCGCCGTCGGCGGCTCCGGCCAGGGCCATCCCGGCGAGCGAGGCCAGGGTGACGGTGCCGGCCGTGACACCGGCCAGCACCTTCCCCCGGCGGCCGATGCGGGCGGCCTTCCGCGGCACGGAGTACCGGATCGGGGTGGTCACCGCTCCGGTCCCGGGCGCGGCGCCGCCGCTCGACCCGGCCGCGCCGTTCGCGCCCCCCGGCGCGTCGGTCCCGGCCACGCTGGTGTGGGCGAGCGAGGTGCCGCCGCCCGCCGCGCCACCGCCGCCGGGGAGCAGCAGGGCGAGCAGCGCGACCAGGGCGGCGAGGTCGCGGCGGCCCTTCTCCTCCCACTGCGGCCCGTACCCGGCGACCGCCACCTCCTCCAGCCGGCCGACCAGGGCCGCGGCGCCCTCGGGTCGGGCCTCCGGGTCCTTGGCGAGCCCGGCGAGGATGAGCGGCCGGACGGCGTCCGGGGCCTGTTCGGCCGGGATGGGCGCCTCGGTGTGCTGGACGGCGAGTTCGGCGAGCGTGCTGCCGCCGAACGGGCGGGCGCCGGTGAGGCACTCGAAGAACGTCGCGGTGGCCGCGTACACGTCGGCGGCGGGCGAGGCGGGCTGTCCGGCCCACTGCTCGGGCGCCATGTAGGCGGGGGTGCCGGAGACGTCCCGGTCGGCGCCGCTGGGCACCGCGATGCCGAAGTCGACCAGCTTGGAGACGCCGGCCGAGTCGACGAGCACGTTGGCGGGCTTGTAGTCCCGGTGGACGACGCCCGCCGCGTGTGCTGCGGCCAGGCCGAGCAGCGAGCCCTTGAGCACGACGAGCGCCGCCTCGGGCGTGGTGGCGCCCTCCTCCCGCAGCAGGCCGCGCAGCGCGATGCCGTCGACCAGCTCCATCACGATGGCGGAGCCGCGCGCGCCCTCGACGTACTCGTAGAGCCGGGTGACGTGCGGCGAGTCGATCCGGGCGAGGACCTGGGCCTCCTCGCGCAGCGCGGGGGTGCCGGCCGAGCGGTGCAGGTACTTGATCGCGACGGGGGTGCCGGTCTCGCGGTGCCGGGCCCGGACGACGCGTCCGCTGGCGCCGGCTCCGAGCTCCTGCTCGTGCTCGTAGTCGGGGAGCTCCCAGGGGCGCTCGTCCTCCACCACGGGCTGCGGCGCCTCCTGCGGCGCCTCCTGCGACGCTTCCTGCACGGCCTCGGCGCGGTCGGCCTTGCTCAGACTGTCCGTGCCGCCGTCCGTGCCGGTGCCGCCCCCGGCGGTGCTGTTCTCGGCGGGGCCGTCCGCGTCCCCGTGCTTCTTCTGTATGCCGTCGTCCATCGTGAAACCGCTCTCCCCGTCACTGCCCTGCTCGGCCCTGCGGCGACGCACCCTACGGCACGGCGACCGGTGCATGGGACGCGCCCCGTCGTCAACGGGTTCCGGGCCGGACGCGCCGGTCGATCACGATTCGGGTGCTTCGCACACGGTGGCAACTGGTTCGCCCCGGAAGGGCGTTCACCTGCGAAGTCGGTTCCGGGAACACCGGCGCACCCGGCGTGGTTGTGCGGCGCGGGGCCCGCCCGGGCGCGCCCCCGCAAGGTCGCGTGCGAAACTTCGCAGGACCGCGCGACACCCCCCGACAACCACCAGGGAGACCCCGTGAGCCTGTACGACATCCCGCTGCGCACGCTGTCCGGCGAGGCCGCCTCGCTGGCCGACTACAAGGGCAAGGCGCTGCTGCTGGTCAACGTCGCGTCCAAGTGCGGCCTGACCCCGCAGTACGCGGGCCTGGAGCGGCTGCAGGAGCGGTACGCCGGTCGCGGCTTCACCGTGCTGGGCTTCCCGTGCAACCAGTTCGCCGGGCAGGAGCCGGGCAGCGCCGAGGAGATCCGGACCTTCTGCTCGACCACGTACGGCGTGACCTTCCCGCTGTTCGAGAAGCTCGACGTGAACGGCGACGACCGGCACCCGCTGTACGAGGTGCTGACCCGCACCGCCGACGCCGAGGGCCAGGCGGGCGACGTGTCCTGGAACTTCGAGAAGTTCCTGGTCTCCCCGGACGGCACGGTGGCCGCCCGGATCCGCCCGCGCACCGAGCCGGAGGCGGCCGAGGTGATCGCCGCGATCGAGGCCGTCCTGCCGGCCTGAACCGCTCCGCCGGCGCGACGGCGGCGACCGGGCGCCGGCCGAAACCGGAGTACCGGGCCGGACACCGATCGCGGGACCGGACCGCCGGACGCCCGGCCGGCGCCGGACCGCCGAACGCCGGACGCCGCACCGAGGGCCCGGGGGCAGCTGCCCCCGGGC
>NZ_JBSGXP010000115.1:0-27686 GCF_053610105.1 Kitasatospora sp. NPDC054939
CCCCGCCCCCGCCCCCCCACCCCCCGCGGGCCCCCCCACCGGTCAACCACGCCGCCGCCGCCCCCCCACCGCGGCGCGGCGGCGACCCGCGGCCAGCTGTCGCCACCCGCTCCCGGACCCGCCCGTCCCCGGGGCCGTTCGATCCCGGGGCCGTTCGACCCGTTCGACCCGCGCACGACGGCCGTCGCCGGTGCGCGGCAGTCCGCGCCCCGGGGCCCGTGCCGGCCCCCGGCGCCGAGCACCCGTACCGCCCCTCCGCGGCGGGGCTCCGTACGCCCGGATCTGACGGGGCATCAGATCCGCACCACCGCCGACCGGCAGGAACACCCGCCCGGCGCGCAGCCGTACCCAGACACCGACCGAGGGAGTGACGTGGTCCAGTCCGAACCGGCGGCCCAGGCCCGGGCCGAGGAACCGGCAGGCCGGCCCGACCGCGGCGCCCTGTACGCGATCTGGGCGGCGGCGCTGGTCTCCGGCAGCGGGCGGATGCTGTCCGCCGTCGCCGTGCCCTGGGCGGTGTGGCACACCACCGGCAGCGCCGGGAGCACCGGCGCCGTGGTGACCTTCTCCAGCTTCGGCATGGCGCTCGTCGCCTTCCTCAGCGGCCCGTTGCTCGACCGCATCGGGAGCGGCCGGGCCGCCGTCGGCGGCCTGCTGATCGCGGGCACCGCGATGGCGCTGATCCCCGCGCTGTACGTGACCGGCAGCCTCCAGCTCTGGCACGTCCTGCTGCTGGCCTTCACCGCCAGCGGCTGCGACTCGGCCGCCGAGGTCGCCGTCCGCACCCAGATCCCCCGGGCCGCCGAACGCGCCCGGATGCCGCTCGAAACCGCCAACTCGGTGTTCGCGGCGATCGACCGGCTGACCCTGCTGATCGTGCCGGTGCTGGCCGGCGCGGCCATCGCCCTGACCAGCGCCTCGGCCGTGCTCTGGGCCGACGCGGTGGCCTGCGGCGTCGCCGCCCTGGTGCTCGTCGCCGCGCTGTCCTCACTCGGCCCCCGGAAGGAGCCGGCCGCCACCGAGCAGCGCGGCTACCTGGCCGAACTCGCGACCGGCGTGCGCACCATCACCGGGGACCCGGTCCTGCGCACGGTCGGCCTCACCGCCGCCGCCGCCAACGCCCTGGCCGGCAGCCTCTACACCGTCGTCCTGATCGCCTACGCCGCGCAGGTCTCCGACAGCGCGGGCTCGTACGCCGCGATGATGGCCGCGCTCGGCGGCGGCGCCCTGCTCGGCGCGGTCGGCTTCGGGGTGTACGGGCCCCGGCTGCCCCGCCGGGCCTGCTACCTGCTCGGCTACCTCGGCAGCGGGGTCTCCACCCTGCTGCTGGCCGCGCGGCCGGGCACCGTCGCCACCCTGGCGATCCTGGTGCTCTCCGGCCTCTGCCTCGCCCCGATCGGGCCGCTGATGGCGACGGTCTACCAGGAGCGCACGGTCGAGGAGGAGCGCGGGCGGGTCTTCTCCGCCCAGAACGCGCTCGGACTCGGCGCCGTGGCACTGGGCACCGTGGCCGCCACCGCCGCGCTCGGCGCGGTGGGCCTGCAGTTCTCGATCCTGGTCATCGCCGGTCTGGAACTCGTCATCGCCGCCGTCTCGGTGGCGCTGCCCTCGCTGCGGCGGCTCGACGAGACCCGGGCCAGGACCGCCGACCCGGTCGACGCCGCCGCCGCTGATCCCACCGCCGCTGATTCCGCCGACCCGGACCCCGACGTCGCGACCGTCGCGACCGTCGCGACCACCGCGCCGACCGGCCTGGCGGACGGGGTCGGGAAGCCGTCCGCGGACGCCCCGGACGCCCCGGACGCCCCGGACGCCCCGGCGGCCGCGGAGGACGGCGGGCGGCGCGCCGGGCCCGACACCGGACGCGGACCCGAGTCGGCGTCCGGACCGGCAGCCGAACCCGTCCCCGCCGGCGCCGTACGGACCGCAGCCGGTGCGAGCGCCGACGCGCAGGCCGCCCGCCCCGTCGTCGTCGAGGAGGTCCGATGACCACCACCGCCGAGCCCGGCCGACCCGCGGCCACCGCCCCGACCGCCCCGGCCCCGGCCGCGCAGCCCCGGCCGCTGCCCGTCGCCGACCCCGAGGGCGCCACCCTGCTGACCGCCGCCGACGCCGAGCCCCTGGTCCTCGGCTGCCGCGACGAACTGCTGCGGCGCGGCCTGCGCCCCGGCGACCGGGTGGTCCTGCTGGCCGGCAACTCCCCGGAGTTCGCCGCCGCGCTGCTCGCCCTGATCGCCCTGGACGCCTCGATCGTGCTGGCCGACCACCAGCAGACGCCCGAGCAGGCGCTGCAGACGCTGGTCCGCGCCCACGCCCGCTGGGTGCTCACCGACACCGGCGACCCGGCCACCCCGATGGGCGCCGCGCTCGCCCGCGCCCTGCCGTCCGGCCGGGTGGTCGACCTGCGGACGGCCTGCCGCACCCCGGTCGCGGCCGGCTCCCCGCCGATCGGCTTCGACCGCTGGCGGGCCCGCCGCGACGGCCTGGTGCTGTGGTCCTCCGGCTCCACCGGGCGGCCCAAGGGCATCGTGCGCTCCGGCGCCGCCATGCTGACCAACACCGAGGCGACCCAGCAGGCGATGCGCTACCGCGCCGACGACGTCCTGCTCCCGCTGCTGCCGTTCTCCCACCAGTACGGCATGTCCCTGGTGCTGCTCTGGTGGCAGACCGGCTGCTCGCTGCTGGTCGCGCCCTACCACCGGCTGAGCACGGCCGTCGGACTGATCGGCCGCTACGGCGTCACCGTGGTGGACGCCGCGCCGCCCACCTACCACGCGCTGCTCCAGGTCTTCGAGCGCCGGCCCGCCCTGCGGACCTCGGCCGGCTCGGTGCGGATGTGGTGCGTCGGCGGCGCGCCGCTGCCGGTCCCGCTCGCCGAGCGCTTCCGCGGCACCCTCGGCCTGCCGCTGCTGGACGGCTACGGGCTCTCCGAACTGGGCAACGTCGCGCTCGCCGTGCCCGAGCACCCCGCCGCCTGCGGCCGGCCGCTGGACGGCGTGCGGCTGCGGATCGACGAGCCGGTGGACGGCGTGGGCGAGGTGCTGGTCGACTCGCCGGGGCTGATGTCGGGCTACCTCGCCGACGACGGCGGGCTGCGGCCCGTGGGCCCGGGCTGGTTCCGCACCGGGGACCTGGGCCGGATCGGCCCGGACGGCAGCCTGCAGGTGATCGGCCGCAACCAGGCCGTCCACCGGATGGGCTACACCCTCTACCCGGAGAGCCTGCGCCGCCAGGCCGAGCAGTGCGGCCGGCCGGTGGCGGTGGTCGCCGTCGAGGACGAGCGCCGCGGCTGCCGGGTCGTCTTCTTCGTGGAGGACCCCTCGCTGCGGGACGCCGCCCACTGGCGGGCCCGCTTCGACGGGCTCCTCGCCGCGTACGAACGGCCCAACCTGGTCGTGGTGCTGGAGCGGTTCCCGCTCACCCGCACCGGCAAGGTGGACCGCGTCCGACTGACCGCGACGGCCGCCGAGCGCCTGGGCGCCCGGCGCAGTGACGGAGAACCCTCGTGACCCCACCCTCCCCCTCCGCGCCCGGCACCGCCGCGGCCCCGCCGGCGGACCGGCTCGCCGGCCTCGACGCCGTCCGCGCCCTGCTGCAGGACCGCCGCTCCGAGGTGCTGGACCTGCTCACCGAGGTCAGCACCCACAGCGCCGCCGCGTACGAGATCGACGCGGCGATCGCCACCCTGCGCGGGGCCGCGGCCGAGGTCGCGCACTGGGCGCCGCCGGCGCTGCGCCGCTCGGCCGTCTACATGCCGTCCAACGTGGTGCTCTACTCCTACGTGCTGTACCTGCTGACGCCGAGCCTGTTCGTGGAGGAGGCCGCGTTCCGCCCCTCCAGCCAGGTCCGCCGTACGACGGTGGCGCTGCACCGGCTGCTCGCGCCGGTGCACGGCCTGCCGGTCCACCTGGAGGACGTCAGCCAGCGGGCCTTCACCGAGGACACCGCGGCCTGCGCCGACCTGGTGGTCTTCACCGGACGGCACGAGAACGCGGAGGCCATCCGCGGGCAGATCGGCGACGACCCGATGTTCGTCTTCCTCGGCCAGGGCGCCAACCCGATCGTGCTCGGCCCGGACGCCGACGTGGAGCGGGCGGTGCGCGACGCGGTGGGCATCCGGCTCCTCAACTCCGGTCAGGACTGCCTCGGTCCGGACGCACTGTTCGTCCACGAGGACCTGCTGACGCCGTTCCTCGACGGGCTCGCCCGCAGCCTGGACGCCCTCAAGGCCGGTCCGCGCACCGACCCGGGCGCCGACTACGGGCCGCTGTACTACGACAGCGCCTGGGAGGCGGCCGTCCAGTTCCTCACCCGCCACCACACCCGGATCCGGTACGGCGGCGGCCTCGACGCCCGCACCCGCACCGTGCAACCCACCGTGGTGGTCAGCCGGTTCGGCGAACAGCCGCCGCTCACCGAGTTCTTCGCCCCGGTCTTCAACGTCGTCTCGTGGTCCGACCCGGCCAGGCTGCGGACCCTGCTCGCCACCGCCCCGTACGCCGAACAGGCCCTCGGCGCCAGCGTGTACGGCACCCTGCCGGAGCCGCTGCTCGACGTACTGCGCCGCCGCTGCACCGTCACCTTCGAATCGACCCTGGAGTCGGTCGACGACGGCAACCAGCCCTTCGGGGGCTTCGGCCGGAAGGCCAACTACACCGCCCACCGCGGCCGGACGCACATCGAGCCGGTCCTCCTCTCGAAGGCGGTGGCCCAGCGATGGGAGCGCTGACCGACACCCCCGGCACCCCCTCCGCGGACCGGGCCGGCCGCGAACTGCCCACCGCCTGGCACGCCGTGGTGGACTTCCTGCAAGCCCAGGGCGTGGACGCGGTGTTCGGCCTGCCGGACGACGACCTCGGCCTGCTGGACGCGCTGGAGGCGAGCCCGATCCGCGCCGTGCTCTGCCGCTCCCAGCGCAACGCGGTGTTCATGGCAGCCGGCCACGCGCTGGCCACCGGCCGCCCGGCCTGCTGCGTGGTCGGCCGCGGCCCGGCGCTGGCCAACGCCCTGCCCGGACTCGTCGAGGCGGCGGCCGGCCGCGCGCCCGTGGTGCTGCTCGCCTCCGGCACCGCCGCCGACCGCTTCGGCACCGGCGCCTTCCAGGAGCTCGACCAACTCCCGCTGGTGCGGCCGCTGGTGAAGCTCGCCCAGCGGGTCGAGGCGCCCGCCCGGCTGCCCGGCGCGCTGGAGCGGGCCTGGCTGGTCGCCGGCTCGGGCGCCCCCGGGCCGGTCTACCTGGAGCTGCCGGACCACATGGTCGGCGCCCCGGTGCCGCACCGCACCGCCTGGCGCACCGCCGCCCCGGCCCCGCAGCCCGCCCCGGGCCCGGCCGCCCGGGAGGCCGCCGCCCTGCTCGCCGCCGCCCGGCGGCCGGTCCTGGTGGTCGGCGGGGGACTGCGCGCGGGCAACCCGGACCGCCGGGTGGAGCGGCTCGCCGAGGAGCTCGGTGCGGCGGTCGTCGTGACCGCCTCCGGCCGCGGCACCGTCGACGAGACGCACCCGCTGTTCTGCGGGCTCAGCGGCCTCTACGCGCCGCACGCCCTCGAACCGCTCTGGCAGGAGGCCGACCTGGTGGTGGCGCTCGGCAGCCGCCTGGAGGAGACCGCCGTGCACGGCTGGGACGCCCTCGCCGAGGGCGCCCGGGTGATCCAGGTCAACACCGCGGCCGCCGACTTCGCCGTCGAGCGCCCGGGACCGCTGCTGCTCGGCGACGCCGGGGCCGCCGTGGCCGGCTGGCTCGGCACGGCCGGTCCGCGGGACGGCAGCTGGCCGGCCCGGATCGCCGTGCTGCGCGAGCGCGCCCACGCCGACGCCCGGGCGCTGGTCGAGGAGCGCGCCGCGGCCGGACTCTCCGTGGTGCAGGTGCTCGCGGCGCTCGACCGGGCGCTGCCCGCCGACCGGGTCCTGGTGCAGGAGAACGGCCTGGCCGACATGTGGTCGTACTGCTGGCCGCACTGGTCCTGCGCGCCCGGCGGCTCCGTGGTGCCCAGCGAGCAGACCAGCCTCGGCTTCGGTGCCGCCGCCGCGATCGGCGTCCAACTCGCCCTCCCCGAACGGGCGGTGGCGGCCCTGGTCGGCGACGGCGCGTTCGGCTCGCTGGGTGCGGACCTGCAGAGCGCCGCCGAGGCCGGCGCGGCCGTGCTGTACGTGGTGCTCGACAACGGCGGATTCGGCTGGCTGCAGCACGCGCTCGACGGCCGCGGCCCCGGTGCCTCCCGCTTCCGCTTCACCGCGGCCGAACGGCCCGGCCCGGAGCGCGCGGGCGGGGCGGCGCCCCTCCGGATCCGGGTCGAACGGGCGGAGGAGCTCGACGACGCGCTCGCCGAGGCCCGGCGGCACACCGCGAAGGGCCGTCCGGCGGTGGTCGAGGTGGCCGTGCGGCTGGACGACCTGCCGCCGCTGCCCGCCGACGTCCTGGCACCGGCCGCCGGCGCCGCCGAGCCGGCCGCCGGCACCGCCGCACCCGGGCCGGCCGACGGCACCGCCGTGCCTCCCGCGCCCGCCGGCCCCGCCGCGCCCGCCGGCCCCGAGCGATGACGGCACTCCCGAGGAAGCTGAGGCCCCGCCCGTGACCATCCAGACCGTCAGCCCCACCACCCCCGAGGTCCTGCACCCGGACCCGCTCGGCGGCCCCGGCCGGGCCGCCGCCCCCGCCCTGCGGGTGCCCGTCGGCATCCTCGGCAGCGGCGTGCACATCCCCGGCCGGGTGGTCACCAACGCCGACATGGAGGGCCTCCTCGACACCTCCGACGCCTGGATCCGGAGCCGCACCGGCATCCGCGAGCGCCGCTACCTGGAGCCGGGGCTCGACACCTCCGACATGTGCGTGTCCGCCGCCCGGGCCGCCCTGGAGGACGCCGGCACGCCCGCCGCCGAGCTCGACGCGATCATCATCGCCACCTTCACCCACGACCAGCCGCTGCCCTCCACCGCGCTGATCGTCAAGGAGGCGCTGGGCGCCCACCGGGCGCTGCCGCTCGACCTCAACCAGGCGGCCTGCGCGGGCGGCGTCTACGGCATCCTCACCGCCGCCCACCTGCTGCAGAGCGAGGGCTTCCGCTCCGTCCTGGTGATCGGCGCGGAGTGCCTCTCCCGGGTCACCGACCCCGAGGACCGCTCCACCCGGGTGTTCTTCGGCGACGCGGCGGGCGCGGTGGTGCTCGGCCGCACCGCCCCCGGCTGCGGACTGCTCTCCTGGGACGTC
Source organism: Kitasatospora sp. NPDC054939 (assembly GCF_053610105.1). Taxonomy (NCBI): domain Bacteria; kingdom Bacillati; phylum Actinomycetota; class Actinomycetes; order Kitasatosporales; family Streptomycetaceae; genus Kitasatospora; species Kitasatospora sp. NPDC054939. The sequence goes on from NZ_JBSGXP010000115.1 coordinate 7,205, forward strand.
GGCTCCGACCTCTCCTACGGCGTCGAGGTGCCCGCGGGCGGCACCCGCCGGCCCGCCTCGCCGCAGACCCTCGCCGAGCGCGGCCACTACCTGAAGATGGACGGCCGCGAGGTGTGGACCAAGGCCACCGGCCTGCTGCCCGACAGCATCCGGACGGCCGTCGCCCGGGCCGGCCACGGCGTGGACGAGGTCGACCACTTCTTCCTCCACCAGGCCAACCTCAACATCGTCCGCGAGGTCACCACCGCCCTCGGGGTACCCGCGGACCGCGCGCCCACCACCGTCGAGCACCTCGGCAACACCGGCGCCGCGACCGTCTTCACCGTGCTGGACCTCGCCCGGCGCGACGGCCGGGTGGCCCCGGGCGACCTGTTCGTGGTCTCCGCGATCGGCGCCGGCTTCCTCTGGGGCTCGCTCTGCCTGCGCCAGGGCCCGCCGCGCGGCCCCGCCACCGAACCCGCCCGCCGGACGCACCCCGCGCCCCGGTAGGGCTTCCGCACCGCACGCCCACCGCACCCCCGCACACCCGCCCCGAGAGAACAGGACCGTGAGATGACCGAGGAAGAGATCAAGGAATTCGTCGCCGCCACCTTCGGCTTCGAGGTGCCCGCCGCCGAGATCGACGCCGAGGAGCCGCTCTGGGGCAGCGAGGCCCGCTTCGGCCTCGACTCCATCGACTCGCTCAAGCTGATCGCCGCCCTGCGCGAGCGCCAGGCCTTCGACATCGGCGGCCTCGCCCCGGGCACCTTCCGCAGCGTCCGCTCGATCGCCGAGTTCCTGAACGGCGTCACCGCCGGCAACGCGTAGCGCCGCCCGGGAGCCGGCCGGGCGCAGCACCGGCCCGCCCCGCCCCGTACCGCCCGGAACACCCGAACCACAAGGAGCAGCACCGATGCAGGGATTTCTGACCCGCCTGGTCCCGGCCGAGGACGAGGACTTCACACTGGTGTCCACCTGGCTGCGGCCCTCCTACGAGGGCGCGCTCGGCGCCGGCGGCGAGTCGGAGTTCTACTCCAGCGCGCAGATCAGGTCCGGGCTCACCAAGTCCACCGGCGCCATGGTGGAGACGCTGGACGGCCGGAAGGTCGGCTACGTGCAGTGGCGCCTCCTCAAGCACGGCGGCAGCTACGAGATCGGCGGCATGATCGGCGACCCGAAGCTGTGGGACAGCGGCTGCGGCGCCGAGGCCAGCCTGCTCGTCCTCGACTACCTGTTCCACGCCAAGAACGCCCACCGGGTGCAGTTCATGACCGGCACCTACAACCGCCGGGTGATCAACTTCCTGATCAAGAGCGAGGTGGTGATCGAGGGCGTGCTGCGCGACTACTTCTTCGTCGACGGCGAGTACCACGACGCCGTGGTCGCCTCGCTGCTGCGCGACGAGTACTACGCCGCCGCGGCCAAGCCGGGCGCCCACCCGATCTTCGACATGATCCCGGCCGAGGAGCGCACCGCCGGCCGGGCCGAGCTCCGGGAGCACCTGCGCACCCACTGGGACAGCTTCCGCAGCGACCTGGTGGACCGCGGATGAGCACCCGGCCCGCACGCCCGACGACCGTCCTGGTCACCGGCGGCTCCGGCGGCATCGGCCGGGCCGTCTGCGCGGCCTTCGCCGCCCCCGGCACCGTGGTCGTGGTCGGCTACCACCGCAACGCCGACGGCGCCGCCGAACTGGCGGCCAAGCTCGCCGCCGACACCGGGGCCGGGACCGACACCTGCCGCCTCGACCTCGCCGACGCCGCCCAGGTGCAGGGCGCGGTCGACGCCGTCGCCCGCACCCACGGCGGACTCGACGTCCTGGTGAACAACGCCGCCGCCGGGACCGCCGGGCTAGCCCTGCCCACCAGCCCCGCCGAGGACTGGGCCGCGACCGTCCAGGTCTCGCTGCTCGGCGCCTTCCACTGCGTCCGGGCCGCGGCCATGCACATGCTGGTGGCCGGCCGCGGCAGCATCGTCAACGTCGCCTCCATCTCCGCCCTCAGCGGCATCGCCGGACTCAGCGCCTACTCGGCCGCCAAGGCCGGACTGCTCGGCATGACCCGCTCCCTCGCGGTCGAGTACGCCCCGTACGGCGTGCGGGTCAACGCCGTCGCCCCCGGCTACACCGGCGGCGAGGGCATGATCAACGACGTCGACGCCAAGGTCCGCGGCGGCCTGGAGCAGCGCATCCCGCTGCGCCGCCTCGCCCGCGCCGCCGAAGTGGCCGACGCCGTGCACTTCCTGGCCTCGGACCGGGCGAGCTACATCACCGGCCAGACCCTCGTCGTCGACGGGGGCCTCACCCTGGCCCCGCACGCCCCGGCCACCGAACCCCCCGGCCGGGGCACCTCCGCCGGGGCGACCCGGCCGACCGGACCGCAGGCGGCCGAGGCCGCCACCGAGCAGGGGAGCCCGCGATGAGGCCGCACATCCCGCCGTTCCACGCCGGGCTGCCGGCCGACGAGCGCCGCCCGCAGACCCCGGACCGGCGCGCCACCGCCGTGCTGCTCGACCCGCAGTCCCGGATCAACCCCGGTGAGCACCGCGCCCTGTACGAGGCCCTCCCGGAGGCCCGCGGCCGGCTCGCCGAGGCCTCCGAGCTGGTCGGCCTGGACCTCGCCGGGGCCCTGCTGGACGGCACCGACGAGGAGGTCAACCAGGGCGTGGTGGCCCGCCCCGCCGTGGTCGCGCTGAGCGTCGCCCTCTACCACGAGGCCCTGCGCGGCCGGCCCCGCCCCGACTTCCTGGCGGGCCTGAGCCTCGGCCAGATCACCGCCGCCCACCTCGCCGGCTGCATGTCCTTCCAGGACGCCGTCCGGATGTGCCACACCATGGCGACCGTCGAGGAGGAGGCGTACGGCGGACGCCCGTACGGCGTCTCCTTCTTCCACAACGCCGACCCGGTGAAGCTCACCGACCTGATGCAGCGCCTGGACGCACCGGACGCCCCGCTGCGCCCCTGCGCGTACGTCGCCGACGACCAGATGATCGTCAGCGGCGAACTCGGCGCCCTGCGCGGCCTCGCCGAGCAGGCGCTCGGCCTGGGGGCGCTGGGCCTGCTCATCCCGTACGGGCCGCCCGCGCACTGCGAGCTGCTGGCCGAGGTGCAGGAGGAGTTCGCCGCCCGCTGGCGCTACCGCGACGGCCTGGCGGACCCGGAGATCCCGCTGATCTGCAACCTCACCGCGCAGCCGCTCACCACCGCGGCCGGCATCGGGGTCGCCCTGGTCGAGCAGTACACCCGGCCGGTGCAGTGGGCCGGCTCGCTGTACGAACTCGGCCGGCAGGGCGTCGGCGAGGTCGTGGTGCCGGGACCGGGCCGCTTCCTGCACCGCTCGCTGGAGTCGCTGACGGTCCGCTTCGACACCCTCGGACCGGACGAGGTGCTGGGCCGCAGCCTGGCGGCGGCCGGGGCGGCGTCGTGACGACCGGCCTGTTCTACCCCGGGCTGGTGCCGCTGGACGCCGCGGACATCACCCGGCTGCTGGCGCACAGCGCGCCCGCCCGGCGCCGCTTCGACCGGGCCTCCGAGGTGCTCGGCTACCCGCTGGCCGAGGCCCTGCGGGACTGCGGGGAGGAGGACTGGGAGGTCGTCGACAACGCCTGCCTGACCTCGGCGCTGGCGCTCTCGGACAGCGCCGAGGAGTGGCTGGACCCGGCCCCGGAGCTGTGCACCGGCATCAGCTTCGGCGGCCTGCCCGCCGTGGTCCGCGCCGGCGGCCTCGACTTCGCCGACGCGCTGGTGCTGGTCACCCGCAGCGCCCGGATCCAGACCCGCTTCCTCGCCGAGCGGCCGGAGCCCGGCGCCTGCCTGTTCCTGATCGGCCTGACCGCCGGGCAGGTCCGCGCACTGGCCGACCGGCTGGCCGCCGAGGGCCACTGGATCGAGGTCTCCGCCCAACTGGGCCGGGACATCCACGCGGTGTCCGCCGCCCCGCGCACCCTGGAGCTCTTCCAGGAGGCCATGCGCGAGCACGGCGGCCGCGGCTTCCACACCATGAACCGCCCCCAGCACTGCCGGATGCTCGAACCGCTGCGCGCCGAACTGGAGCGCGACGTCTACCGGGTGACGCCGTTCCACCGGGCCCGGCTGCCGGTGCTCTCCGACATCGACGGCACCCTGCTCCGCGAGCCGGAGGACCTGCGGACCTTCCTGCTGGCCGGCTGGGTCGAACCGGTCAGCACCGACACCACCGTGGCCGGCCTGCGGGCCGCCTCGGTCGACCGCCTCCACCTGGCCGGTTCGCGCAACCTCTTCGGCCGGCTGCTGGGCGGGGTGTGCGAACTGGTCCCGATCGGCTACGACAGCCCGGCCGTCGCGGCGGTCCCGGCATGACCGGGCCGGTCGCCACCCCGCCGGCAGGGGCCGTGCCGTTCGATGCGCTGCCGGTCGCCGTACTGCCGTCCGACGTGCTGCCGATCGATGCGCCCGCCGCCGGGGCGAGCAGCGGCGCACTGGCCGCCTGGCTGGACGCCCGCGGCGACGCACCGGGCGGGCCGCCTGTGGTCGAGGCCGAACCGGGCCCGCTGCTGCGCGCGGTGCTCGGCGCGGCCCTGCGCCGGCTGACCGGGGAGGAGCGCGGGCGCGCCGCGGTGGTCCTGGCCGCCGACGAGCCCTGCGTCCGCGCGGCCACCCGCTACGGGCAGCGCTGGACCGACACCGTCCGCCGGCTGCGCCCCTCCGACTCGGTGGCCCTGGAGACCAGCGAACTCGTGCGCGGCCTCGGCGAGGACATCGGCTGGGGCGGGCCGCTGTATCTGCTGGCCGCCCCCGGCGCGGCCGGCCGGCAGGCCCTGCTCGCCGCCTGCTTCCTGGCGGCCGGCGGGCGCCGGGTGGTGGTCGCCGAACTGGTCCCGGCCCCGGACGGCGCGGGCGCGGATCCGGCGGAGGAGTCGGCGGGGCAGCCCGGCTGGATCGCCGCGGCGGCCCTCTGGACCGGCGGCCCGTCCGACCTCCCGCTGGAGGAACTGCCGGACACCGGGCCGGATGCACCGGGGACCCTTCTCGGCCTCGCCCGCACCCTCGCCGAGGTCCGCACCCCCGCGGCGGTCCGCGTCCCCGTCGGGGCCCGCACCCCCGCCGAAGCCGTCCCCGTACCCGACCCCGAGGAGTCCCGGTGACCGGACCCCGTCCGCAGATCGCCCTGACCGGCCTCGGCCTGGTCACCGCCTACGGCGCAGGCGTCGACCCGTACTGGCGCGGGCTGCTCTCCGGCTGCTCCGCGCTGCGCCCGGCGGAGCGGTTCGCCTCCGCCACCTGGTACCAGGGCGAGCCGGTCGGCGAGGTGCCCATGGCGGGCGGCGGCCCGGACGCTCCCGGTCCGGACGGCGGCACCCGCAAGCAGCACCTGCTGGAGACCGCGCTCGCCGAGGCGCTCGCCGCCGCGGGGCTGCCCGGGCTGCCCGCGGGTGCCCTGGTGGTCCTGGTCGGCCAGGCCCCGGCGGTGGGGGCCGGGGCCCCGCCGGAGGCGGCCGAGCTGGTGGGCCCCCGGCTGCGGGCGGCCGAGGGCGTGCCGCTGTTCGGTGGGGCGCCGTTCTACCTCTCGCACGCCTGCGCCTCGGCCGCCTTCGGCCTCGCACTGGCCCGGGAGGCGCTGCTCGCCGGGGCGGTGCGGACGGCCGTGGTGCTCGGCGCCTCCGCGCTCAACCCGCTGGAGTACGCCAGCATGAAGGTCGTCCGGGTGGTCAGCCCCCGGGCGGCCCGGCCGTTCGACCGGGCCGGGGCCGGGATCACCATCGGCGAGGGCGCGGGCGCCGTGGTGCTGGAGGACCGCCGGTCGGCCCGGGAACGCGGCCGGCGGGGCGGGCTGCTGCTCGGCTCCGCGGTCTGCCGGGTTGCCGGGAACAGCCCGGCCGCCTCGGACGACGCGGTGGTGGCGGACTGCGTCCGGCAGGCCTGCGAGGAGGGCGGCGTGGACCGCCTGGACTACGTGCACGCCCACGCCACCGGTACCGCGCAGGGCGACGCCGCGGAACTGCGGGTGCTCGACGGCCTGGCCGACGGGCTCGGGCAGAAGGAACTGCCGGTCGGCTCCCACAAGGGCGCGGTCGGCCACCTGCTGCACGCCTCCTGCTTCCCGGCCGTCGCCGCGGCGGCGCTCGCGCTGCGGCACGGCATCGCGCCGCCCACCCCCGGCCTGACGGATCCGGCGCCGGCCGAGCGGCTGCGGCTGCCGACCGCCGCGCTGGCGGTGCCCGGCGCCCGGCGCGCCCTGCTGACCAGCTTCGGGTTCGGCGGCAACAACGCCGCGCTCACCCTGCACCGGGCGCAGGACGGTACGGCCTGAGGCCCCGGCCGCCAGCGACCTGTCCGGTCCTGAGCGGCCGGGGCACTCGGGGCCGCCGGGGCGTCCGGGCCGCCGGGGTGCCCCGCGCCCGGCCCGGTCAGTCGGGCAGCGCGCCGGTGCGGATCACCTCGGCGTACCAGCGGGCGCTGTCCTTGGGCGTGCGGCGCTGGCTGGCGAAGTCGACGTGCACGATGCCGAAGCGCTTGCTGTACCCGTACGCCCACTCGAAGTTGTCCAGCAGGGACCAGAGGAAGTACCCGCGGACCGGGGCGCCGTCCGCGATGGCCCGGCGCACGGCCCCGAGGTGCCCGCGCAGGTAGGCCACCCGCTCCGGGTCGTGCACCGCGCCGGTGGGGTCGCAGTAGTCCTCGTACGCGGCGCCGTTCTCGGTGACCAGCAGGGGGACGCCGGGGAGGTCGTCGCGCAGCCGGACGAGCAGTTCGTGCAGCCCGTCGGCGTCGACCGGCCAGCCCATCGCGGTCCGGGTGCCCTCGGCGGGCAGGAAGCGGATGCCGTGGTCGGCGGGCCAGGGGGAGTCGCCCTGATGGCCGTCCTCGCGCGGGGCCGGGTGCGCGGGGTCGTCCGCGGCGACGACGGTCGGGGTGTAGTAGTTGATGCCCAGCGAGTCGATCGGCCGGGAGATCTCGGCGAGGTCGCCGTCGTGGACGAAGGACCAGTCGGTGAGAGCGGCGGTGTCGGCCAGGACGTCGGCCGGGTAGCGGCCGTGGAAGACCGGGTCGAGGAAGATCCGGTTGGCCAGGCCGTCGATCCGGCGGGCCGCCTCCAGGTCCTCCGGGGCGGTGGTGAGCGGGCGGACGGCGGCCAGGTTGAGGGTCAGCGACACCTGGGCGGCGGCGGGGAGTTCGGCGCGCAGCGCGGCGGTGCCCAGACCGTGGGCGAGCAGCAGGTGGTGGTGGGCGGTGAGGGCGGCGACCGGGTCCTTGCGGCCGGGGGCGTGCACGCCGTTGCCGTAGCCGAGGAAGGCGCTGCACCAGGGCTCGTTGAGGGTGGTCCAGGTGGGGATGCGGTCGCCCAGGCGCCGGGCGGCGAGCGCCGCGTACTCGGCGAAGCGGTACGCGGTCGCCCGGTCGGTCCAGCCGCCGCGGTCCTCCAGCTCCTGCGGGAGGTCCCAGTGGTAGAGGGTGGCGACGGGGGCGATGCCGTGGGCGAGCAGCTCGTCGACCAGGCGGTCGTAGAAGTCCAGGCCGGCCGGGTTGGCGGGGCCGGAGCCCCCCGGCTGCACCCGGGGCCAGGACAGCGAGAAGCGGTAGGCGCCGAGGCCGAGGCCGGCCATCAGGGCGACGTCCTCGCGGTGGCGGTGGTAGTGGTCGGCGGCGATGTCGCCGGTGTCGCCGTTGCGGACGGCGCCGGGGACGCGGCTGAAGGTGTCCCAGATGGAGGGGGTGCGGCCGTCCTCGGCGGCGGCGCCCTCGATCTGGTAGGCCGCGGTGGCGGCGCCCCAGACGAACCCGGGCGGGAAGCCGGCGGTCGCGGGGGAGGGGGCGGCCGGGCCGGTCGCGGGGAGGGCTTCGACGGTCATGTTGCCTTCCAGGAGGGGGGATCGGAGGGGTCGCAGGGGTCGGCGGGGCGGGGTCGGCGCGGTGAGGCGGGGGTCGGTGGGGCGGGGTCGGCGCGGCGGAGCGGCGCTGCGGGGGTCAGCCCTTGACGGCGCCCTGCATGATGCCGCCGACGATCTGGCGGCCGAGCAGCGCGAAGACCACCAGCACCGGAAGTGTGCCCAGCAGGGTGCCGGCCATCACCACGGACTGGTCGGGTACGTAGCCCTGGCCGAGCGACTTCAGGGCCACCTGCACGGTGGGGTTCTGCGAACTCAGCGCCACGATCGGCCAGAAGAAGTCGTTCCAGGTGGCCATGAAGGTGAGCATGCCCAGCACCGCCATGCCCGGGCGGGCCGCCGGCAGCACGATCGACCAGAAGATCCGCAGCAGCGAGGCGCCGTCCATCCGGCCGGCCTCGACCAGTTCGTCCGGCAGCGCCTGCACCAGGTACTGGCGCATGAAGAACACGCCGAACGCCGAGACCAGCGAGGGCAGGATCACCGAGGGCAGCTTGTTCTGCAGGTCGAGCTCGACGATCACCATGAACAGCGGGATCACCCCGAGCTGCGGTGGGATCATCATGGTGCCCACGGTGAGGGCCAGCAGGGCGCCCCGCCCGCGGAAGCGCAGTTTGGCGAAGGCGAATCCGGCCAGGGTGGAGGAGAGCACCACGCCGAGGGTGACGACGCCCGCGACCACCAGTGAGTTGAGCAGCGCGGTGCCGATCTCGGCCTGCCGCAGCGCCTCGCCGAGGTTGTGGAACAGCCGCGGGCCGGGGGTGAGCGCCGGGGTCGGCGAGCTCAGCTCGGCGTTGGAGCGGCTGGCGGCCACCAGCGTCCAGTAGAAGGGCAGCACCGACACCAGGGTCGCGCCGGCCAGGACGGCGTAGGCGAGCGGGCCGCCCTGCAGGGGGGAGCGCTTGGTCAGCGGCATGCGGATCACCGGTCCGTACGGTTGCGCCGGGCGGCGAGCGCCGCGTTGGTCAGGGCGAGGACGACGATCAGCAGGAACATCACCCAGGCGACCGCCGCGGCCCGGCCGAGGTGGAAGAAGGACCAGCCCTGCTCGTACATGTAGAGGCCGAGGGTCTGGTACTGGTGGGAGATGCCGCCGCCCGCGTTGCCCTCGTACAGCAGGGGTTCGCCGAACAGCTGGGTGGCGCCGATGGTGGAGACCACCACGGTGAAGAGGATGGTCGGCCGCAGCCCGGGGACGGTGACGTGGCGGAACTGCTGCCACCGCGAGGCGCCGTCCACCGCCGCCGACTCGTACAGCTCGTGCGGGATGGCCTGCATGCCGGCCAGGTAGATCAGCGCGTTGTAGCCGGTCCACCGCCAGGTGACGATCGCGGACACGGCGGTCTGCGAGGCCAGGGTGTCGGCCTGCCAGTCCACCGGGTGCAGGCCGGCGCTGCCCAGCAGCCAGTTGATCAGCCCGTAGTCGCGGCCGAAGAGCTGGGCGAAGACCAGGGTGGCCGCCGCCACCGAGGTCGCGTACGGCATCAGCATGGCGACCCGGAAGAAGGTCCGGCCGCGCAGCCGGTAGTTGAGCAGGTGGGCCAGGCCGAGGGCGATCAGCAGCTGCGGGACGGTCGACAGGACGCCGATGGTGAAGGTGTTGCGCAGCGCGTTCCAGAAGAACGGGTCCTCCAGGAGGCGGGTGTAGTTCTGCAGCCCCAGCCAGTCCATCTGCTCGGAGGTCTGCAGCTCGACCCGGTGCAGCGAGATCCAGGCGGTGTAGAGCAGCGGGAACAGCCCGAAGGCCGCGAAGAGCAGGAAGAACGGGGCGACGAAGCCGTACGGGCCGAGCCGGCCGGCCCGGCGGCGGCGGGTCTTCGCGGCCCCGGAGGCGGGCAGCCGGGCGGTGGAGGAGAGGGCCATGGGAGGGGTCCTTCGAGGGGGCCCCGGCCCGCGCGGGGCGGGCCGGGGGCGGGGCGGTCAGCTGCCGTTGGCCTTCTTGACGTTGTCGAGCGCGTGCTTCCAGGCGGTGTCCGGCGCGGTGCCGGTCCGCTCGACCTCGCCCAGGGCGTCGGTGAACGCCTTGCCGATCACGCCGTCGTCCACGCCGAGCACCTGGGTCGGCATGTTGCGGGCCGACTCGCTGAAGATCTCGCCGATCGGGGCGTCGTTGAAGTACGGGTCCTTGACGCCCTTGATGGCGGCCTGGGCGCCGGTGGAGGAGGGGAAGGAGCCCTGCTTGGTGAAGAGCACGGCCTGCTGCTCCTTGGCGGTCAGCCACTTGATCAGCTCGGCCGCCTCCTTCGGGTGCTTGGCGCTGCGCGGGACGGCCAGGTACGAGCCGCCCCAGTTGCCGGTGCGGCCCGGCCCGGGGGCGACGTCCCAGGTGCCCGAACCGGCGCTTCCGGCCTGGCCCTTGATGTAGCCGATCATCCAGGCGGGGCAGCTGAGGGTGGCGAACTTCCCGGTGGTGAACGCCTTGTTCCACTCCGGGGTCCACTGGGCGAGCTTGGCCGACAGGCCGTCCGCGACCAGCGTGGTGGCGTCGGCCCAGGCGGTGCGCACCGCGGGGCTGGTGTCGTGGACGGGCTTGCCGGACTCGTCGGCGTAGCGCACCTTCTGCTGGCCGACCGCGGCGGTGAACACGCCCGCCGCACTGTCGGTCCAGGCGTTGCCGGGCTGGGCCTTGGCGACGTACTGCCGGCCGAGGTCGAGGTAGCCCTGCCAGGTGGACCACTTGGCGGCCAGCTCGGTGCGGTCGGTGGGCAGTCCGGCGGCCTTGAAGAGGTCGGTGCGGTAGCAGATCGCCTGGGGGCCGACGTCGGTGCCGGCCGCGAGGACCTTGCCGTCGGCGGTGGTGACCGCGGCGCCCTTCCACGCGACGAGTTCCTCGTTGACCCCGCCGAGGCCGAGCGTCCTGAGGTCGGTGAACTTGTCCGGCTGCTTCTTGAGGACGCCGGCCACCCGGCCGACCTCCAGGCCCTGGATGTCCGCGAGCCCGCCGCCGCCGGCCAGCTTGGTCTGCAGGGCCTGCCAGTACTGGCCCTCGTCCTGGGTGTCGGTCTGCTTGATGGTGATGTTCGGGTGGAGCCGCATGTACTCGTCGTAGAGACCGCTCTCCTTGTAGCCGAAGGTGCCGAAGAGGTCCACGGTGAGGGTCACCTTGCCGCCGGCGGCGTCCCCGGAGCCGGTGGAGCTGCTGCACGCGGTGAGCAGCAGGGCTGCCGCGAGGACGGTACTGCCGAGGGCCGTGGCCGGCCGGCGGGCTCTGAAGCGACGCATGGGGGTGCCTCCTGGGCGGGGCGGGACTGACGGGGGCTGGGTGGTGAGCGCTCGGCGGGGAGGAAACGGAAGTCTGAGAGCGCTCTCAGTGCTGGCAGGAGCGTGCCTGCCGGGGAACGTTGCCGTCAAGGGCTCGAAACCCGAACGTAATCTGCGGAGTTTCCGCGCGTGTGCGTTCGAGGCTTGAATGCAACGGTTCCTGCCGCGCCCGTTGACACCCCTCGGCGGCCACCCCTACGGTCCGATCGCTGAGAGCGCTCTCACATCACCCGTCCCCCACCCGAGGTGACACGATCATGAAGCTCCGCCCCCTGCGCGGCCCGGCAGCAGCCGTGACCGCGCTGGCCCTCGCGGCAGCCGCCGCCCTGACCGCGACGGTCGGCGCCGGCCGGGCCGCCGCCGCGACCGTCCCGGTCGGCCTCGGCGGCTACAGCACCACCCGCCCGGCCGGCACCGTCGGCCCCTCCGACACCAACGGCACGCCGCTCACCCCCAAGGTGACCGCCCGCGCCGCCGGCCGTGCCGCCCCCACCAACGACTGGTGGTCCTCCCTGATCTACCAGCGCTACCCGGGCAATCCGTACTCGGAGAACCTCTACGCGCACCCGCTGACCTTCAAGGCGCAGTCCGGCGGACTGGAGGTCGGCCACCCCACCGCGCCGACCGTCACCCCCGAGGGCCGCCAGTACGACTACACCCACACCCGCGACCTCACCCTCGGCGTGGCCGGGCTCGCCTCGCCCGACACCAAGGTGGACGACTGGAGCGACTGGACGGTCACACCGTCCTGGTCCGACGGCGCCCGCAGCCTCCGCGCCACCATCGGCCACGGCCTGCCGTACGTCTACGCCCACGCCACCGGCGGCGCCGCCCAGATCACCACCGCCGCCGCGCCCGCCGTCTTCGCCGACCGCGGCAACGTCCTCGGCATCACCGTCGGCGGCCACCACTACGGCCTCTTCGCCCCCACCGGCACCGACTGGACCGTCGCCGGCACCACCCTGACCGCCGCGCTCGGCGGCAAGGACTACTACTCCGTCGCCGTCCTGCCCTCCCCGGCCGACCTGGACCGCTTCCAGGCCTACGCCTACAGCTTCGTCACCGGTACCCGGGTCGACTGGAGCCACCAGGCCGCCGCCGGCACACTGACCACCACCTACACCGTGACCACGGCCGCGCAGGAGGGCAGCCGCACCGGCACCCTGCTCGCCCTCTACCCGCACCAGTGGAAGGCCACCGCCGATCCGCTGACCGCCCTGTCCTACCCCTCGCCGCGCGGCACCATGAAGGTCCGCGAGGGCGGCTCGTTCAGCACCGTCCAGTCCACCACCGGGGTGCTGCCCTCGCTGCCCGACGCCGGCGGGTACGACCGGGCCCTGCTCCGCAGCCGGATCCACGAGGTCGCCGACGCCGCGGACCCGTTCAACGGCGCCACCGACACCTACTGGACCGGCAAGGCGCTCGGCCGCCTCGCCGAACTGGTGCCGATCGCCGACCAGCTCGGCGACACCGCCGTCCGCGACAAGCTGCTCGGGCTGATCAAGGGCCGCCTGGAGACCTGGTTCCGCGGCACCGGCTCCACCGTCTTCGCCTACGACGCCACCTGGAAGACCCTGATCGGCTACCCCGCCTCCTACGGCAGCGACGCCGAACTCAACGACCACCACTTCCACTACGGCTACTACGTCCGGGTCGCCGCCACCGTCGCCCGCTACGACGCCGCCTGGGCCGCCGACTCCGCCTGGGGCGGCATGGTCGACCTGCTCGTCAAGGACGCCGCCAACGCCGACCGCGGCGACGGCCGCTTCCCGTGGCTGCGCAGCTTCGACCCGTACGCCGGCCACGGCTGGGCCTCCGGCCACGCGGGCTTCGCGGCCGGCAACAACCAGGAGTCCTCCTCGGAGTCGCTCAACTTCAGCTCCGCGCTGATCCTCTACGGCGCGGCCACCGGTGACGACACCCTGCGCGACCTCGGCACCTACCTGTACACCACCGAAGCCGCCGCCGTGCAGCAGTACTGGTTCGACGCCGACGGCACGGCCTTCCCCGCCGCCTTCCAGCACGGCACCGCCGGCATGGTCTGGGGCAGCGGCGCCGCGTACGCCACCTGGTGGACCGCCGCCCCGGGCATGATCCACGGCATCAACTTCCTGCCGCTCAACGCCGGCTCGTTCTACCTGGCGCGCCGCAAGGACGCCCTGGCGGCCAACCTCGCCGAACTGCGGGCCAACAACGGCGGCGGCTACACCGACTGGCAGGACCTGCTCTGGGAGACCGAGGCCCTGGTCGACCCCGCCACCGCCCAGGCCCGCTGGGACGCCGGCCAGGCCGGCTACACCCCGGAGGAGGGCGAGTCCAGGGCCCACACCCAGCACTGGATCGGCAACCTGGCCGCGCTCGGCGCCCCGGACCCGTCGATCACCGCGGACACGCCCACCGCGGCGGTGTTCACCCGCGGCGGCACCCGGACGCACGTGGCCCACAACTTCACCACCGCGCCCCGCACGGTCCGCTTCTCGGACGGCTTCACCCTGACCGTCCCGGCCCGTTCGACGGCGAGCGAGCGCGGCTCCTTCACCGACGGCGGCACCGGCGGGGTCACCCCGACGCCGACGCCGACCCCCACCCCGACCGCGACGCCGACCCCGACGCCGACCCCGACGCCGACCGCCACCCCGACCGGGCCGGGCACCACCGGCAACACCTTCCACCTGCAGCCCGGCGGCCGGCTCGGCACCGCGTACGGGACCGGCGCCGCCGCCGACACCGTGCCCTCGGCCGGCGGCACCAACCACGACGGCACCCCGTACCAGCCGCTGGTCTACGAGGTCCGCAACGTCACCGGCACGCTGCGCCCCGGTGCCCGTACCGACTTCGAGCTGTCCGTGGACGCGGGCGGCGCCGTCGGCCTCGGCCAGCAGGCCCGGGTCTCCTACGACCTCACCGGCGACGGCTCCTTCGACCGGGTGGAGACCTACCGCTACTTCGCCACCGACCCGGTGACCGGCTGGGAGCGCTACGCGGCCACCGCCGCCGGCCTGCAGTCGGCCACCGGGAGCCTCGGCGACCTGGCGGGCGGCACGGTCCGGATCGAGGTCTGGCCGGCGATCGGCAACGCCCCCGCCCAGCTCCGGGTGGGCGCCACCCAGGCGCAGGGGCAGGTCTCGGTGCTGCACATCCCGTTCGACTGAACCGCCGGTCCCGGGACCGCCGGGCCCCGCGAGACCGACGGGCCCCGGCTGCGCACCCCGCGCGGCCGGGGCCCCGGCACCTACGCCCCGAAGCATGCGCGGGCCCGGAACGGCTCCGCGGCTCAGGCCGAGCCGCGGACCACCAGCCGGGTCGGCGTGATGACGGAGGACGGCGGGCGGACCGCCGGGTCGCCCAGCCGGCGCAGCAGCAGGCGGGCCATCAGCCGGCCCATCCCCTCGATGTCCTGGCGCACCGTGGTGAGCGGCGGCTCCGTCCAGGCGGCGATCGACTCGACGTCGTCGAAGCCCACCACCGCGACGTCCTCCGGCACCCGGCGACCGGCCGCCCGGAGCACCCGCAGCGCGCCCGAGGCCATCGCGTCGGAGGCGGCGAACACCGCGTCCAGCCCGGGCCGGCGGGCGAGCAGTGCGGCCATCGCCCGGCCGCCGCCGTCCCGGGTGAAGTCGCCCTCGGCGATCAGCCCGGGGTCTCCGTCCGGCAGCAGGTCGCGGTAGCCGTCCAGCCGGTCGACCGAGGAGGTCTGGTCGAGCGGGCCGGTGATGGTGGCGATCCGGGTGCGCCCCAGGCCGAGCAGGTGCTGGACGGCCTGCCGGGCGCCGCCGCGGTTGTCGCTGTCCACGTAGACCAGTTCGCGGTCGGCCTCGGCGCCCGGCCAGCCCGGCCGGCCGCCGATGACGAACGGCAGCCCGACCCGGCGCGCGGTCTCGGGCATCGGGTCGGCGCGGTGCAGCGAGAACAGCAGCGCGCCGTCCACGTGGCCGCCGGCCAGGTAGCGCCCGACCCGTTCGTAGTCCTGCTCGTCCTCGACCAGCAGCAGCACCATCTGGTTGTCGGCGGCGGACAGCTCGCGGCTGATCCCGCGCAGGTGCTGGGCGAAGAAGGGGTCGGAGAACACCCGGCTCTCCGGTTCGGCCACCACCACGGCGACGGCGCCGTTGCGCCGGGTCACCAGGGTGCGCGCGGCCAGGTTGGGGACGTAGCCGAGTTCGTCGACGGCCCGCTGGACCTTCTCGCGCAGCGCCTCGCGGACGCCGGCGCCCCCGTTGACCACGCGCGAGGCGGTCGCCCGGGAGACGCCGGCCCGCTCGGCCACCGACTCCAGGGTCGGCCGGTGCGCGCCGGGGCCCGCCTCGGCGGTGGGCTGCGGGGTGGTGTCCGGCACCGTGGGCTCCTCTCCGGGGTGCGACTGCTCGTCCCAGCAGCCTAGCGCGTGGGAGCGCCCGTGTGAGAGCGCTCCCAGGAGCGGCCCGCCGGGGAGCGGTGGAGCCGGGGCCCGCGGCCCGGTGCGTCAGCCGCGCGGCAGCACCAGCGACTGCACCGCCGGCAGCGAGCGCCAGTCGCTGGAGACCACCGAGGCGTGCCGGCCGGCCAACTGCGCGGTGCGCTGCCGGGCCTGTTCGGCGGTCGGGTCGGTGGCGCTGATGGCCGGGGCGACGTTGTGGGCGTCGGTCATCACCAGCAGGTAGTGCCGGGCGTGGTACCAGGCGGTGTCGACGCCGTTGAGGTAGGCCGAGGCGTCGCCGTCGAAGACCGTGAACCAGGGCCGGATCGAGGCGTCGCCGTACCTGCCGCGCGGGTCGCCGGCGGCGGCCCCGTGCACGGCGGGGAAGACCTGCGCCCGGTCGATCCGCCCGGCGGCGGCCAGGTCGCGCAGGTGGCGGCCGTACTCGACGTCGGTGTGCAGGGTGTCGAAGGGGTTCTGCTCCTCGAAGCTGCCGGGGATCACGTACACGAGCACGCGTCCGGCCAGCGCGGCGCGGCTCGGCCAGTTGCCGGCCCGGGCGGCCTCGTCGAGCGTGGCGTACGCGCCGCCGCCCGGCTTGGCCAGCAGGTCCCCGGGCCGGAACACCCGGTCGCCGAGCCGGGCGGCTATCAGGGCATCCAACTGGGCCGGGCCCATCCCGCGGTTGGCCGCGAAGCCGCCCTTCAGCTCCAGCTTGACCACCAGCGGCCCGCTCGCCGGGTGGGCGCCCAGCCAGACCCGGACGTCGTCGAGGCAGTGCTCCAGGTTCTTGTCGGTGCCGCCCGTGTAGAGGCGGTCGGGCGTGCTCGCCTCGGTGCAGTTGTTGCTGTTGCCGAGCGGGTTGGAGTGGCTGACCTTCCACTCCTTGGTGACGGTGTTGGTCCAGGCGTCCAGCTCGATCATCCCGGTGCCGGTGTCGAGCGCCCGCGCGAGGTACGGGAACGCGCCGCGCTCGTACGCGTTGTGCAGGCCCACGGTGGTCGCCGAACCGAACGGAAGCTCGCCCGGCCCGGCGGCTGTGGCCGGGTGGCCAGGCGTCAGGACGGCGGCCAGGGCCAGGAGTCCGGCGGCGGTCGTGCGGCGTGGATGCATCGTGTCTCCTCGTCGGGGTGCGGGCGCGGAGGCGGCCCGGGGCAGCAGGATCGACCACCCTGGCATCCTTCAGATGACATGACAAGAAACCCCGGGCGGCTGTTGAGGTGCCGTCGGGGAGCGCGTGCGGGGTCGTCAGGTCCGCGCGGATGCGCCGACCGTGGAGGAAGTGTCCGGATTCCGTGCGCGCCTGACGATGTGCCAGGTCGATGATCCGCTATTCGGAACGATCTTCGTCCGGAGTCTACCCACAGGTAACCCGCATGGCGCATGCTGCTCCCACTATCGAACTGAGGAGCATGCTCATGGCAGAGAAGCCTTTGACGCGCAGTCTGGTCGCCGTCGTCCTGGCGGGTGGAGCGCTCACCGCCGTCATGGCGCAGCCGGCCGCCGCCGCGCCCGTCCGGGCCGCGTCCGTCGAGGCCGTCCAGGCCGCGCCCGCACTGGGCAAGCCCGATGTCCCGTACACGACCTGGCTCAAGGACGTCCAGGTGGTCGCCGACGCCGCCAAGGCCCACGTGCAGGCCAGAGTGCCGCAGGGCGCCACGGGCTTCCGGCCCGCGATCGTCCTGGACATCGACAACACCTCGCTGGAGACCGACTACACGCCCTCCTACCCGACGCCCGCGGTCGCCGCCGTGCTGGACGTCGCGAAGACGGCGCACGCCCGCGGCGTGAAGGTCTTCTTCGTGACGGCCCGTCCGGACTTCATCGACTGGTTCACCCGCTACAACCTGGAGAAGGTCGGCTACCCGGTCGACGGCCTCTACGGCCGGAACTTCCTGGACCTCTTCGAGGAGACCGGCACCTTCAAGACCAACAAGCGCATCGACATCGAGAGCGAGGGCTACACGATCATCGCCAACATCGGCAACAACACCACCGACCTGGTGGGCGGCCACGCGGAGAAGGCCTTCAAGCTGCCGGACTACGGCGGCCAGCTCTCCTAGGCCCTGCCGACCGGGCGGCCGCGCGCCCGGCGGGGCGCCCGGCGGGGCGCCCGGCCGTCCGGTCGCCGACCTCCCGGCCGGCGCGGGATGCTGGGAGCACGGAGCGCCCGGCGCCGCCGACCCCTGGCCGGGCCGTCCGGGCGGAGGAGCCGACGGGCCGAGGAGCCGCCGCATGGACCACCAGCCTTCCGCCGCGCGGCGCTGCCTGGTGACCGGCGCCACCGGGTACATCGGCGGCCGCCTGGTCCCCGTCCTGCTCGCGGCCGGCCACAAGGTCCGCTGCCTGGTCCGCCACCCGGAGCGGCTGCGCGACCAGCCCTGGCGGGCGGAGGTCGAGACCGTGGCCGGCGACGTGACCAGGCCGGAGTCGCTGCGCGGCGCCTTCGAGGGCGTGGACGTCGCCTACTACCTGGTCCACTCGCTGGGCACCGGGCCCGGCTTCGAGAAGACCGACCGCGCGGCGGCCCGGGCCTTCGGCGAGGCCGCCGCGGCGGCCGGGGTCGGCCGGATCGTCTACCTCGGCGGGCTCGTCCCCGAGGGTGTCCCCGAACGGCAGCTCTCCCCGCACCTGCGCTCACGCGTCGAGGTCGGCCGGGCGCTGCGCCGCGGCGGCGTGCCCACCGCCGAACTGCGCGCCGCGGTGATCATCGGCTCCGGCAGCGCCTCCTTCGAGATGCTGCGCTACCTCACCGAGCGGCTGCCGGTGATGGTCACCCCGAGCTGGGTGGGCACCCGGATCCAGCCGATCGCCGTCCGGGACGTGCTGCGCCACCTGGTCGGCGCGGCGCAGCTGCCGCCGGAGGTCGACCGCAGCTTCGACCTGGGCGGCCCCGAGGTGCTCACCTACCGGGGGATGATGGAGCGCTACGCCCGGGTGGCCGGGCTGCGCCGGCGGGTCATCGTGCCGGTGCCGCTGCTGACGCCGTGGCTGTCCAGCCACTGGGTGGGGCTGGTGACCCCGGTGCCGAACGCGATCGCCCGCCCGCTGGTGGAGTCGCTACGGCACGAGGTGGTCTGCGGCGAGCACGACATCGCGCGGTGGGTGCCCGCGCCGCCGGGCGGGCCGATCGGCTTCGACCGGGCGGTGGAGCTGGCGCTGCGGCGGATCCGGGACGCCGAGGTGGACACCCGGTGGTCTTCGGCCTCGTTCCCCGGCGCGCCGAGCGATCCGCTGCCCACCGACCCGGACTGGGCGGGCGGCAGCCTCTACCAGGACGTCCGGGAGCGCACCGTCGCCGTCTCCCCGGCCGCGCTCTGGCGGGTCGTCGAGGGCATCGGCGGCGACAACGGCTGGTACTCCTTCCCGCTCGCCTGGGCGCTGCGCGGCTGGGCCGACCGGCTGGTGGGCGGGGTCGGGCTGCGCCGCGGGCGGCGCGACCCGGGGCGGCTGCGGGTGGGCGACTCGCTGGACTTCTGGCGGGTGGAGGAGATCGAGCCGGGCCGGCTGCTGCGGCTGCGGGCCGAGATGCGGCTGCCCGGTCTGGCCTGGCTGGAGCTGTCGGTCTCCCCGGACGGCGATGGCGGGGCGCACTACCGCCAGCGGGCGGTGTTCCATCCGCACGGGCTGGCCGGCCACGCGTACTGGTGGTCGGTTGCGCCGTTCCACGCGGTGGTCTTCGGCGGGATGGCGCGCAACATCACCGAGCGGGCCGGGGCCGCGGGCTGAGGTGGGGCCGCCACGCGGCGTCGGCGGTGGCCGCGGTCATCGGTCGCCGGCGAGGTAGCTGCGGTAGGCGGCGGCGACGTTGCCGAGGTAGCGGCGGGCGGCGGCGCGCTCCGTGGCGTCGAGGCCCTCGCCGGCCCCGTGGAGCAGGCGCAGCAGCGGGGCCAGTTCGCCCATCACGTGGGTGCGGCCGTGCTCGGTGACGTCCAGGACCTGGCGGCGGCGGTCGTGCGGGTGCGGGTCGCGGGTGAGGTGGCCCTCGGCGACGAGCCGGTTGACGGACTGGGTGCCGGCCGCGCTGGTGACGCCGAGGCGGCGGGAGAGCTCGACCGGGCCGATGGGCTCGTCGGCGCCCCTGGCCATCGCGACGTGCTCGACGGCCTCGACGTTGGTCAGCGGCATGGCGAGCCGTTCGGCGAGGGCGGCGCGGGCCAGCTGGGTGAGGGTCAGGACCTCGCGCAGGGCCTCCGACAGCTCGTCACCGGCGGGTGCGCCGGGCTGCCGCGGCGGGCCGGGCTCCGGCACGGCGGCTGCTGCGGGGGAGGGGTGTTGCGCCATGCGGCCAATTCTGACACGGTACGAAATCGCTAACCTGCTTAACGATCGAGAGTGCGCCCCCGTGTCCCGAACCCTGGCCGACCGCCCACCGCCACCCGCCCCCACCGCGCACGCGACCCCGGGCGCCGGCCCGAAGCGGCCCCGTGCGACGGCCTGGCTCGTCCTCCTGCTCACCGTCCTCGGACTGGGCGCCGCGTTCTCGCTCGGCCCCTCCGGCGCCACCACCACCGAGGCCACCGGCACCGCACTGCCCGCCGCCGCCCAGTCGGCCCGGGTCGCCGAACTCGTCCGGACCTTCCCGACCGGCGCGGCCGCCCCCGCGCTCGTCGTCTACAGCAACGCCGACGGCAGCCCGCTCACCGGCGCCCAGCAGGCCGTCGTCGCCGAACGCGCCGCCCCGCTCGGCGCCCTCGGCACCGCCCCCGGGGCCGCCCGTCCGCAGCTCGTCGACGGCCGGGTCGCCTCCGTCGCCGTCCTGCTGCCCACCGACGCCTCCGACGAGGCGAACACCGCGGCCGTCGACCGGATCCGGCAGACCGCCTCCCGGGACCTGCCCGCGCCGCTGCGTGCCGAGGTCACCGGCGGGCCCGCCTTCCGCGCGGACGTGGGGGGGGGGGGGGCCGGCGGCCCCCCCCCCCCCCAGGAAGCCCCGGCGCGTATTAAAAAAAACGAACCCCCCAGACCGCACCTGATGTGGTT